>JALSPT010000023.1 GCA_026985785.1 Anaerolineales bacterium | reverse complement strand
CCGCCCCTGAGCGGAAGCGCCGCCAGGCGCTGAAGCCGAAGGGAGGCGGCGGGGGAGGGGTGAGATCCTGAAAAGTGCTTCTACGACATTTGCTTGCACCCACTTTCCCGCGTTTTTGGCTGGCGAGGGGAAGAAGCAATCCCGCGCATGAGTTGTCTGTGGAGAAAAAATCCGCTGCTGCGTGCCCTTTTGGCAGATGCCTTGGGGTATAATGAAAATGCTGGTTGTTCATCCCCTGCCGAGGAGAGAAAACCTATGACCGAGCGCAAAATCCGCGTGCTGATCGCCAAGCCGGGGCTGGATGGGCACGACCGGGGGGCCAAAGTGGTCGCTCGCGCCCTGCGTGACGCCGGGATGGAAGTGATCTACACCGGCCTGCGCCAAACGCCGGAGATGATCGCCGAGGCAGCCTTGCAGGAAGACGTGGACGTCGTGGGGTTGTCGATTTTGTCGGGCGCGCATATGGCCCTGGTGCCGCGAATCCTGGAATTGTTGCGCGAGAACGGCCAGGAACACGTCCGGGTGTTTGTGGGCGGCATTATTCCGGATGAAGACGTGCCCCGTCTCAAGGAAATGGGTGTGGATGCGGTGTACGGCCCTGGCACCCTGACCGACGACATCGTGAGCGACATTCGCAAGGCTGTGCTGGGCACCGCAGGGCAAGCATGAGGGGGAACGGTAGCGTGTCCATCGCAGAACAGGTGTTGGCGGGCAACCGTTATGCGTTGTCGCGCGTGTTGACGCTCATCGAAAACGACGCGCAGGAAGGACGAGAAGCGCTGAAGGTGCTCTTTCCTCACACGGGGCGGTCTCATCTCATCGGGGTAACCGGCGCGCCGGGCACCGGAAAGTCTTCGTTGGTCAACCGCATGGCTTATTACTATCGCCATCCCCCGGAAGGCGAGCCCAAGCGCGTCGCGATCGTGGCGGTGGACCCTTCCAGCCCGTTTACCGGAGGGGCAATTTTGGGCGATCGCATTCGGATGCGCGATCTGAGCGGCGACCGGGGAGTGTTCATCCGCTCGATGGCTTCGCGAGGGGCGTTGGGCGGCCTGGCGCGCACGACGGCGGGCGTGGTGCAGGCGCTCGACGCGGCGGGGTTCGATGTCATCTTCATCGAAACCGTCGGGGCGGGGCAGGCCGAGGTGGACATTGCCCGCTTGGCGCATACGACGCTGGTGGTCGAAGCGCCTGGCCTGGGCGACGATGTGCAGGCCATCAAGGCCGGTATTTTGGAAATTGCCGACGTCCTGGTGGTCAACAAGGCCGACCGCCCGGGCGCGACCGCCACCGTGCGCGCCCTGACCGAAATGCTCAAACTGGCGCATCCTTCGCAGGAGACCATCATGCATCACGGGCGTCGGATGACGCTTTCTACCGGCGTGGCCAAAAAGGGCGACGGGCCTTTGTGGGTGCCCCCCGTCGTGCAGACGGTGGCCATTGACAACCAAGGCATTGACGAGTTGGCAGCGGCCATTGCCCGCCATCGTGCCTTTTTGGAGGAAACCGGCGAGTGGCAGGTGCGGGACCGCGTGCGCCTGCAGAGCGAGTTGGAAAACATGCTCCGAGAAGCGTTGATGCAGCGTTGGCGGGACGGCATGGCAGACGAAACCTACCGCCGGGTGCTGGAAGACGTGTTCGCCCGCCGGCTGGCCCCCGCGGATGCTGTGGGCGTTTTGTTGAACGGTGCCTGATTCATCCAGAGTACCTTCCAGTTATGAGGTTTGCGGATGTACGGCAGGATTAAACTTTTCACCGGCAATTCTTTCCCCCAACTGGCGCAACGGATTTCCGAGTACCTCCACGTGCCGCTGGAGGGACGGGATATCATCGAATTTCCCAACGAGAACCTGTTCGTCAAATTGCACCACAGCGTGCGGGGGCAGGACGTCTATATCATCCAGACCACCTCCAGCCCGGTGCACCGCAACTTGATGGAATTGCTCATCATGATCCAGACCGTGCGGTTGGATTCGGCGGGGCGGATTACCGCGGTGGTGCCCTATCTTTGCTACGCTCGCTCGGACAAAAAGGACCAGCCACGAGTGCCGATTACTGCCCGTTTGGTGACCGACATGATCGAAGTCGCCGGCGCCGACCGCTATATCACCTTCGACCTGCACGCCGGGCAAATTCAGGGCTTTTTCTCCATTCCGGGCGATGTGCTCACGGCTTTTCACCTGCTGGTCGAGCATTTGAAACAGAAAGTGCCCGCGATGCACCGCCCGGTGGTGGTCACCGCCGATTTGGGGTTTGCCAAGAAGGGACGCAACTACGCCGAGGCGCTCAATACGCCCATCGCGTTCATCGAGAAGCGGCGCGCGGGCAACGACGCCAACGCGGAGGCGCTGGCCATCATCGGCGATGTCGCGGACCGCGATGTGATCTTGGTGGATGACGAAGTGGATACCGGCGGCTCGATGGCGCAAGCAGTCCGGCTGTTGAAGGCCCAAGGGGCGCGCGACGTCTTCCTGGTGTTCGTGCATCCTGTGCTCTCCGACCCTGCCGCCGACCGGCTGGCCGCTTTGCCAGTGAAAGAAATCATTACAACCGATACGATTCCCATTCCGCCGGCCAAGCGTGCCAAATTAGGCGACCGGCTTACCATCGTTTCTATTGCTCCTTTGCTGGGTGAAGTCATTCGCCGGGCGCACCACGGGATGAGCGTGGGGGCGCTGTTCAACGAATAGCCATGCCCGAACTGCCGGAAGTGGAAACGATTGCTCGTTTTTTGCGAGAGGGCGGGCGAGGGAAGACCTCGATTGTGGGCGCAGTGGTGGCCGAGGTGCAGGTGCTGTGGCCGCAGGTGGTTGCGCGCCCCTCGCCACGGGCGTTTGCAGCCCAGTTGCAAGGGGCGCGTTTGCGAGGTGTGGGACGGCGGGGAAAATTTCTTTTGTTGGATTGGGGCGCGTCCGGTTGGCAGGCGGTACACTTGCGCATGAGCGGCGATTTGGCTGTGTTGCAGCCCGGCGAAGTGCCACCTCGTCATACCCGTTGGCTGTTGCGTTTTGTCGATGGGCGCGCTTTGGCCTTCGATAATCCCCGCAAGTTTGGCCGCACCTGGTTGGTAGACGACCTTGGGGAAGTGGTGGGGCATCTGGGGCCGGAGCCGTTCGACGAACACCTGACGCCGCAACACTTTTACGCCCGCTTGCAGCGCCATCGCCGGCAGATCAAGCCGCTGTTGATGACACAAACCTTTTTGGCTGGCCTGGGGAACATTTATACCGATGAGGCGCTGTTCCGGGCGGCTATTCATCCCCAAACGCCTGCCCGTTGTCTGAACGCGACGCAGGCAGAGCGTTTGCTGGCGGCCATCCGTGCCGTGCTGCGGGAAGGGCTGGCGGCCAACGGTGCGAGCATCGATTGGATGTACCGCGGCGGCGGTTTCCAGAACGCTTTTCGGGTGTATCATCGGCAGGGGGAGCCATGCCCACGTTGCGGCACGTCCATTCGCCGGATCATCGTGGGGCAGCGCAGCACCCATTTTTGCCCGCATTGTCAGGTGTTGGTCACTTGCAATCCTTCGTTGGATGGAGGCTGAGATGGACGGTGTGATGGTGTTGTTTTTGTTGATTGGCCTTTCGGGGGGCTTGTTGTTAGGGTTGTTGGTGGGCTGGCTGGTGGGGCGCAGAGAGGGTGAAAAAAAGGCGCTGACCGACCAGCCAGCATTGGCGACGGAGGAAGCGCCCGCCGAGCAGGAGCGAGAAGCGGCAAGCCCGCCGCCTTCGGCAGGGCAGGAAGCCACGCCGCCTTCATTGGGGTTGTTGTTGCGCCGGCGCGCTGGTGTGCTGGAAGTGGTGCTGGACGGCGTGGCTTATCGCCAATACGCTACCATGCCTTCGGATAGCCGCAATCGCCTGCTGGGGTACTTGCGGCTGGTGCGTACCTGGATGGAGGGTAAACCTACCCAGGAGATGGTGATCGCAGCATCTCCACAGCAAACAACTGCTGTTGTTCCTCCACCATCTTCCCAAAAGCAGGCGTCTGGGGAAGTGCCTTTGCGCCGCATGATCGAGCAAATTGACGAAATCGTGCGCCAGTTGCAGGCCGAAACCGATCTTTCTGAGCCGGTGCGTGTCGTGGGTGGCTTGCAAGGCGGTGTGAACATTTTGGTGGGCTTGAAACGCTATGAGCATATCGACGAGGTACCCAACGAGGCGGTACGCGCCTTGGTGCGGCGGGCGGTGCAGATTTGGGAAAGCCAACAATAGGGCGCTTTGTCTCCTGTAAGGCGAAAACGAAGCCCTGGCAGCACTCTTCGCTGCCAGGGCTTTGCTGTGTGGTATCGCGATGGAGGATCCGTGCAGGGGGCTATTTTGTGAGGGCCTCCAACTGCTTGCGGATTTTCTCGGCCTGCGCTTTGGCCTGGGCCAGTTTGTCCCGCTCTTTTTGCACCACGGGCGGCGGGGCTTTTTCCGCGAAGGGGCTGGCGAGCAGTTTTTCCAGCCGTTCGATTTGCGCCTCGGCGGCGGCAAGTTCCTTTTCCAGCCGCTTTTTCTCTTCCGCGGGGTCAACGAGGTCGGCCAGGGGCAGGAAGATTTCCACCGTGCCGGCCACCAGCGCAATGTGCTTTTTGGGGCGCTGAGGCAGGCGTTCGGTGATGGTGAGGTGCGCCGGGTCGAGGCGGGCTAAAGCAGCCAATGCCTCGCGCAGGCTTTGCAGTGCTTTGGTGTGCTCACCTGCGGCGATCGTGGCGCCAATTTTGACGCCCGGCTTGACCTGTTTCTTGGCGCGCAGGTTGCGGATGGCGCGCACCACTTCCTGGAAGGCCGCAAACTGCGCCGTTTTTTCGTCTTCCCAGCCTTCTTTGCCGCGGCTTTCCGGCCAGGGCGCGATGATGAGGGCTTCCGGCCAG
>JALSPT010000022.1 GCA_026985785.1 Anaerolineales bacterium | reverse complement strand
AAAACGGGGCGCAGTCTGCTGGCTGCGCCCCGCGAGGTTTCACTCACGGTGTGGGTGAGGGCTGGGGTGTTGATGTGGCCGCCGGCGTCGGTGTGCTGGTGGGTACTGGCGTGGCCAGGGGCGGCTTTTGCATCAGTTTGGTGATGCTGTCGATGGCGTATTTGTCGGCTACGAAAAGTTGGCCGTTGGCTCGGACGTAGTAGCCGCTGCCGATGGGGGTTTCCTTGCCGATTTCCGCCTGCCATGTCTTGCCGTTTTTGAGGCGGATTTTGAGGACATAGGTGGGTTGTAGCAGCCCCAGGCTTTCCAAATTGGTGCCGGGCGGCACGGTGTTGAGGGCGCTCAATGTGGTGATGTCGAAAACCGCGGTTTGGATGCGCTGCTGATCGGGAAATTCGTTGCCCTTTGGCGCGGGCTGCACGACTTTCCACTGGGCTTTGGGGTCCGACCGGCGCAGGATGAGCGTCTGGTTGGCGCTTTGGATGGTGATTTCCAGGATGTCGTCGCTGTTGAAGGTGATGATGTCGTTGGGCGTTGGCAGCGGCGTGGGGTGCGCTTTGGCGCGTTGGTTTTTGTATTTCGTGAGGCCGTAAGCCGCGCCGGCCAGCACGACGAAGACCAGCAGGGTAATCCACGTGCTGCGACGGATCATGGCTGCTCCTCCTTCCCCTCAGGCGCGTCGTCGGCGCTGCCACCAGACCACGCCGCCTGCCAGCAGCACGATGCCCGGCAACACCAGCACGAAGGCCAAGAAGAGCAATCTCAGGGCATCTTGCCGCGGCAGCACGATGGTGCGCTGGGTGGGGGTGCGCGGGTTGAGGTGGATGAGTTCTTGCTGGTTGCTCAGCCAGTCGATGCTGTCGAGGAAGAAATCGGCATTGCCGTAGGCGGTGTAGTAGGCGTTGCTGGCGAAATCGGCGTCGCCGACCACCACCAGCCGCCCGTGGTCTTTCATGTTTTCCACCGCGGCGGCGATGCCCACCGGCCCTTTGATGTCCTTGTCGTCCTCTTTGACTTCTTGCTTTTGCAAAGCGGCCAGGTCGGTTTCAGCCCACGATTTGGGTTCGCTTTTCACCAGCGTGATCATGTCGAAGCCGTTGGGCACGGGCAGCGGCACACCCACGCTGCGGGCGGTGGGGAAAATCGTTGCCAAGGTTTGGATGGGCTCGGTGATTTTGTGGGTACCGTACTGGTACGAAACCACCACCGTTGCCGGATTGGCGAGTGGGTCGATCACGATGTCGTCCGGCAGTTGGAGGTGCCAGTCGGTCTGGAGGAAGTCCACCAGCGGCGAGGGCTGTTTTTGTGGCTTCAGCGGCGGCTCCAGCATCACCAGCACCCCGCCGCCCTTGGCAAGAAAGGCTTTCAGCGCCGCGATCTCCTCCTTGCCGAGCGGCTTTTTCGGGGCGGCAATCACGATGACGCTGGCGTCGTCGGGCACGCTTTTGTGCTTCAGCAGGCTGAGGGTTTGGATGGTGTAGTTTTTGTTTTCCAGTTCGCGCTTGGCGGTGGAATAACCGGCGTTGTCGAAATCCTCCGGCGAGCGTTCGCCGTGGCCGGTGAGGAAATACACCACCTGCTTTTTCGGATGCAGCAGCCGCACCAGCGCACTGGTCAGGTTCTGTTCGGTCACCGAGGTGACCTTTTCGGTGCGGTTGCCCATTTGCAGCACCACCGTGCCATCGCGCGTGATGCCCATCTGCTGCGCCAACGTGGGCTGGGCTTCGGGATCGACGAATTTGTAGGTGAATTTGCCGTGCGAGGCGAAGGCATACTGGTCGAGCAGGTTTTGCGCGTTGCCCTTCGGCATCCGCGAGGTGTAAAAGGCGGTGGCCGTGACCTTTTGGGGAAGTTTGGCCAAAGTGTCCAACGTGACCTGGTCGAGGGTATGGGTTTTGTCGGCAGTCAGATCCCAGCGTTTGGGGAATTGGTAGCCGAGGTAGTTGATCACCGCCAGGATGCCAATGAAGGCCACGGTGAGCAGCAGGGCATTGCTGCCGTAGCGCGCCTGGCGCCCGGTGAGGGCAGCGCGTACTTTGTCGGGCACGAGGAAGACGTAGGTGCCTGCCGCCACCACCGCCACGGCCAGGCTCACGGTGACCACGGGGGCGAAGGTGTGGTACACGATGTAGCCCCCGAACGCCACCAGCAGGGCAATCAGCGCCAGCCCCAAGGCGATGGGAGCGTAGCGTTCATGCGTTTCGCCGTTCATCAGCGCCACCTCCGGGTTTCGATGATGACCGTGCCGGCAAACACGCCCAGCGCGGCGACGCTCAGGTAGTAGATCACATCCCGCAGGTCGAGGATGCCGCGGGCGAGGGTGTCGTAGAAGTGCTGGCTGAAGTCAAGGTATTGCCACACGCTGCTGATGCCGCCGGTGCTGCTGCTGGGGAAGCCAATCAGCCACAGCAGCAGGAAGAAGGCCAGCGTGGCGACGAAGGCGGCAATCTGGTTGCTAAAGAGCGCCGAGATGGCCGTCCCCAAGGCGGTCAATGCGGCGGCCATCAGCAGCAGGCCCAGGTAGCTGGTGATGACCGGCCCCCAGTCGATGCTGGGTTTGACCAGCCAGTTGAGCGTCAGCGGGTAGAGCAGGGTAATGGCGATCATCGTGGCGACGAAGAGGAAACTGCCCAGCCACTTCCCCGCGATGAGTTCGGCGTCGCGCACGGGCGCGGTGAGCAGCAGTTCGAGCGTGCCCAGGCGCTGTTCTTCGGCCAGCAGCCGCATGGTGAACGCAGGCACCATGAAAATCAGCAAGGTGGTCATCGGGTTGACGATAATCTCCACCCCTGGCGCGTAGCCGGGCATCATGAACGATCGCATGACGCTGGCGGCGATGTTGGAGTAGAAAATGATGCCCAGCACCAGCAGGAAGAGGAAGGCGGCCAGGTACGCGGCCGGGGTGGTGAAGTAGCGGGCATATTCCCGTCGAGCGACAATCCACAAAGTGCGCATGGTTTACGCCTCCTCGTCGGTGTGGGCCTCTTCGGGTTCCAAGGCGGTTTCCTCGGCCTTGGCCTCTTCGGGTTCCGCCAGGGCGGCTTCCTCGGCCTCTTCCTGCACCAGTTGCAGGAAGATTTCCTCCAGGCTCATCGCGGCGCGATGCAGTTCCAGAAGGCCGTAGCCGCTTTCCAGCACCGTGCGGGCAATGGCGGGACGCACTTCTTGGCCTTCTTCGGCTACGACCTCGAACCGCCCGTCGGCCAGCCGGTTGGCCAGCCGCACGCCCGGTAACGCGCGCAGGCGTTCCAGCAGGTCGTCGCCCGCCTCGCCCGCGACGTCCACCAGCACGCGCGCCCCGCCTTGCAGGCGGAGTTGCAGGTTTTCCGGCGTGTCTTCGGCGATGATGCGCCCCTGGTTGATGATCAGCACCCGGTCGCAAAGTTGTTGCGCCTCGGCCAGGATGTGGGTGGAGAGCAGCACCGTGTGCTCCTTGCCGACTTCCTGGATCAGGCGGCGCACTTCGACGACCTGGGTGGGGTCGAGGCCGATGGTCGGCTCGTCGAGGATCAGGACGTCCGGCTGGTGCAGGATGGCCTGCGCCAGCCCCACCCGTTGGCGCATCCCTTTGGAAAGCGAGCCGATGAAACTATCGGCACGGTGTTCCATCCCGACGCGCTCCAGCACCTCCCAAGCGCGGTCTTCGACCTGGGGCACACGGCGAAGTTTCCCCATGTACACGAGGTAATCGAGCACGCTCATGTCGTTGTAGAGCGGCACGGTTTCGGGTAGGTAGCCGATATGCTTGCGCGCTTCGAGGGAATTTTCCACCACGTCGTAGCCTGCAATCTGGGCGCTGCCCGTGGTGGGGGGCATGTAGCCTGTCAGGATGCGCATGGTGGTGGTTTTGCCCGCGCCGTTCGGCCCCAAGAAGCCCAGAATTTCCCCTTTTTGGGCGCTGAAGGTGAGCCGATCGATGGCGACGCGAGCGCCGTACGTTTTGGTTAGATCTTGGACGGCAATCATGGCTTGGGTCATGGCGTCGCTCCACGAAGGGGATCGAGGGCGCGCACTGCGTCCCCACGGGTTTTACTATAGACCCGCGGCGGCGGCTAAGTCAAGAGGGCAATCCAGGATTCTAACAGAATCCTAATCTTGGGGCGGCGGGGTGGGGTGTTCGTCGCCTTCGGGTTTGGGGGTAGTGGCGTCCAGGCGTTGCAATTTGGCGTAGAGTTCCCGCCATTGGACTTTGGAAACCCCCAACTTCTGACGGATGGCGTTGGGTTCCATCCCGGCGCGCAGGTCCATCAGGGCGGCGGTCCAACGGCACATGGAGAAGGAGAGATGTTTTTCCAGGCCGGCGGCCTCGCCGAGTTCTTCCAACAGGTATTCCAAGCGGCGCGCCGTCCAGGGGAAGAGGTGCTCCTGGAGGGGGTACTGGCGGCGGTATTCTTCGTAGGCGTCGATCCAGCCTGCTGGCAAGGGGATTTTGCGCTCCCGGTAGCGGTGTTGGGGGTTGTTGTAGCGCACGAAGAGGTAGGGCTCCGGTTCGTCGAGGGCGAGGTGGTTGAGGTGGATGTTGACGGTTTCGCTTTTCTTGATGCCGGTGCCCAGCAGCAGGCTGACGAGGACGTAAGGGCGGGCGTCGGGGGGGCGTGCGGTGCGAAGGGCCTGGGCTGCGGTGAGCACGGCGTCCACTTCGGCAGGCGAAAGGACTTGGGGCAGCGGGCTGAGCACGGAATGTTGGATGAGGCGCTCGGCGGGGTTGGCAAGAAGAACGCCCTTTTCGTATAGCCACCGGAAGAAGGATTTGAGGGAGGTGATGCGGCGGGCACAGGTTTTCGGGCTGCAGGGCACACCGCGCCCGTTTTTGACCCAATCCATGAAGCGGTTGAGGTCTTCGGTGCTGATGCGCCCGACGGGGGTGTCCGGCGGCA
>JALSPT010000021.1 GCA_026985785.1 Anaerolineales bacterium | reverse complement strand
CCGATACTTACCGGCGGGCAAATCCCCAAAAACGTAGTTCTCTCGGTAATACGGGTCGCTATGGATCAACGGACTGCGGGCATAGGTATAAGTGCGCCAATGAAAATCCTCGTCCTGCTCGGAAGCAATGAACACGATGTTGTGATCCAGCGGATAGCCCAACGAATCCAGCACTTGCCCCACCACCAGCCCACGCCCGATGGGCGGCACCAACCACAACTCCGGGTTGCGGGTCGCGAACGAGATGCCTTCCTTGCCATTGGCTTCAGGCTGCCCAAGCCGCACCTCGAAATGCAAATGGGGTCCCGTGGTATGGCCGGTGTTGCCCATCCGGCCAATGGGCGTGCCCGCATCCACCCACCAGCCCGGATGCACGGCTACTTCCTGCAAATGGGCGTACACCGTGTAAAGCGTCTGCCCCTCCCAGCCAAAATCGTGCCGGATCATCACCGCGAGGCCATAGGGGCCCTGCACACCAGGGCGTCCGGTGTTGAGGCCATAGCCCGCCCACACCACCTGCCCATGCCCGGCAGCCAGCACCGGCGTGCCCAACTGGCCGGGGATATCGATGCCGGTGTGGACTTCGTTCCTGAAGAAGACGCCACCATAGCGATAATCGGTCACCGGCAGCGCGCCATAAAACGCCGGGATGGGACGGGCCAAGAGAAAATGGTCATGCAGATTAGGCGCCCAGGGGACGGGGTACATTGGCGGGCGCCAGGGGCGGGGAGGTGTCGGCCCCGGCGTGGGGAAAACCATGCTGAGCGGTTGCGGGGCCGCGGTGGGGAAAGGCGTTCGTGCCGCCGGAGGCGCGGGCTGGGTGGCAACAGGCGCGGTGGCCGACGGCGTTTGCGTTTGGGCGGGGCGTTCTGTGGGTGTGACAGAAAGACGACGGGGCACAGCCGTGGAAGGCGGCACCGCCGCCGTCCTCCGGCCACAGGCGGCCAACACGGCCACCAGCGCCATGCTCAGCCCCACAACATGCCGCCAGCCGAGACGCCAACCAACCACAGGCACCACCTTCAGGCCGGGCGCTGCGCCAAAACCCGCACCACCGCCGCCGCCATCACCGCCACCCCGGCGGGCAGGGCGCGCTCGTCGAAGTCGAACCGCGGATGGTGGTGCGGCCAGTCCAACCCCTTGGCGGCATTGGCCGAACCGACAAAGAAGTAACAACCCGGAATGTCGTACATCATCAACGCCATGTCTTCCGAGCCCATGGTGCGCGCTTGGGCATCCACCGCGGCGTCCGGCAGCACCTCGGCTGCCGCCTCCCGCACGACAGCGGCCACGGCGGGGTGGTTGATGACCGCCGGGGTGAGGGGCGCAAGGTCAATCTCGGCGCGACATCCCATGGCCTGCGCCACCCCGTGAACAACGCGCACGAAGCGGCTGCGCACCTCGCTGGTCACCTGGGGTTCGAAGGTGCGAATCGTTCCTTCCAAGCGAGCATCCTGAGGGATGATGTTGAACGCCGTGCCGGCCTGCACCATGGTCACGCTGACCACGGCGGCTTCCAGCGGGTCAACATGACGAGAAACGATGCTTTGCAGCGCATTGACCACCTGGGCCGCCGCCAGCACAGGGTCCTCGGTCAGATCAGGGTGCGCCGCATGGCCGCCTTTGCCCACAATGCGGACCTGGAAGCGGTCGGCAGCGGCCATGGTGGGCCCGTCGGCAATGCCCAACCAGCCCAACGGCTTCTCGTTCCACAGGTGCATCGCCAAGGCATAATCCACGCCTTCCAACACGCCATCTTTCACCATGCTCTCCGCCCCACCGAGGCCCTCTTCCGCCGGTTGGAACACGAACTTGACCGTACCGTGCAGCGCATCGCGGTGCTGAGACAAAATGCGGGCCACCGTAAGCGCCATCGCCATGTGCCCATCGTGGCCGCAGGCGTGCATCACTCCCGGGTTCTGGGAAACATAGTCCGTTTGGTTCTCTTCCTGGATGGGCAGGGCATCCATGTCGGCGCGCACCAGCACCGTGGGGCCTGCTTCAGCTCCCCGCAAAACCCCCACCACGCCGGTTTTGCCTACCCTTTCGGTGACTTCCAACCCCCACTTGCGCAGTTCGGCAGCCACGATACCCGCCGAGCGGTGCTCCTCGAAGCCCAGTTCGGGGTGACGGTGGAAATCGCGGCGCAAGGCCTGCGTGTATGCAAACAATGCTTCTGCTTCGGCACGAAAATCTACAGCAGCCATCGCAAAAACCTCCGGATCAATCGTCTTCCTCGTCTTCGTCCAGCAGCGAAGGGCGCAGCGTTACGGTAGTATCCAGGCTGGCGATAGGGCCGGTGTCCTGCTTGTAGGGTTGCCCTTGCAACGGTCGGGTGGCACGCTGGCCATAAACCATCGTCGTGCCGGTCAGCATCACCACATCACCGGGATAAAGCACCGTGGCGCGAATGCGCTTGTCGTTGACAAAAGTTCCGCCGGTAGAATCCAGGTCGAAAAGCATATAACGCCCGCGGCTGGCGCGCAATTGGGCGTGCAGGCGGGAGATGCGGGGATCATCCAACACCAGGTCGTTGTCCGGGCGACGGCCAATGTGGACGATCGGCTGTTCGAGCGAAAACACCTGCAAGCCGTTGATGATGAAATAGGCGCTGGGGGGCGGGATGTTTTCGGCGGGGTCGAGCGGCACGGCCTGCAAATGGGGCGGTTCCCAAATGGTCGCCTCGAGGGCGAAATCATCTGTGCCCATCTCCGCGCGCCCATCCACCAGCACCCGCGGCAACACGGGGAACCGCAGCCCCACATCGCGCCCGGCTTTGTGGATGGCGATGGCGAGCGCATCCAGAAGGTGGGGCACCTGGCGCACAGCGTCGGCCTGGGCAGGCGGCAATGCCAGGACATAACGGGTTGGAGCCAGAGGCTGCCTGGATTGGCGGTTTCGCTCCCCCACCAGAATGTCGGCCAGTTTCTGCGTGACGCGTGGCGCCTGGGGCAAGCGTTCCCAAAGGGCGCTCACCCGGCTTTCCAGCAAACGCCGGATGTATCCGTGAAGGCGTGAAGAGGATGCAGGCATGGCGACCACCTTGGAAAGGATACCCGGATTATAGACCAAAAAAGCATCCCGCGCAAAGGCTCAAGAGCCCTCGGCACCAATCCAAGCCAGTTCGGCGGCGAAGATCTCCACCGGCGGGCGGGCTTCCACCGCGGGACGCAGGCAGCCGCCGGGGGTGGTGAGCAGTTCCTGCGGGTCGTCCAGCGTGATGCGCCCCTGCTCGTCGATGTCCAGCGGATGGAGCACACAGTAAAAGGGCTTCAGCGTCCACGGGTGCCAGCCTTGGGCTTCCGCGACCACCTGGAGCGCGCAACGCCCGTCGGGCGGCAGCCAGAAGACGCACGCCGTGCCCAGGGGGTGCTCAGGGCGCGCCAGGACGCGGGTATGGCGCACCTGCCCGCCGGGGGCGTGTGGGTCGGCCTCAATTTTGGAAGTGAACCATGTGGCAGAATCCGCGGCCTCCGGCGGCAGGTGGAGGCGGATGATCTCGGCGTGCTGCAAGATACGCTCGACCTCCTCCGTGCCCACCCAGGCCCCATGCACGCAGCACGCCCCCCGGCAGGCAGGGAAATCGCAGCAAGCCAGGGGCAGCGGCTGGTGCATGATGGGCGCGAGGGAGAAAGGGGGCATGGGCGAGGGGCGAATGAGGAATGAAGGGAATGAAGAATGGCGAATTGAGGAATGGCGAATGGCGGACTACCCGACCAAACGACCAACCGACTACACGACTAAGCGACTCCCCGACTACCCTGACCTCTCGTACAACTCGATGAGCACCCCCGAGGCGCTCTTGGGGTGGATGAACGCATAGCGCACGCCGTCAGGCTTGGTGACCGGGGTTTCGTGGATCAGACGCACGCCGCGGGCTTTGAGCGCCGCAAGGATTTCTTCCAGCCCTTCGACTTCAATGCACAGGTGGTGCATCCCCGGGCCGCGTTTGGCCAGATAGCGGGCGGTGCCGCTATCGTCGGTTTGGGGAGCCACCAGTTCGATCTGGCTTTCGCCCAAAGGCAGAAAGGCAACCGAGGTCTTTTCGGCGGGTTCGTCTTCCACCTTTTCCACCGCCAGGCCAAGGGCATCTTGCCAAAAGCCCAGCGCAGCGGCGATGTCTTCCACAACAATGGCGATGTGATCGATGCGTTTGAATTTGGGCATGGGGACCTCCGGAAAGGGGCAGGTCGTTAGGGCGGCTGTTAGGGCGTGGTATCGTGCTTCACACCGCGGGCCGGTATTCGCCCCACACGCGCCGCAGCACGCCGGTGATTTCGCCCAAGGTGGCGTAGCGCTCGACGGCTTCGACGAAGAGGGGCATCAGGTTTTCGTCGCCGCGGGCAGCCTGCTCGATGCGGGCCAGGATTTCGGCCACCGCGGCGTTGTCGCGGCGGGCGCGCAGCGCGGCCAGGCGCTGTTTCTGGCCGGCTTCCACCGCCGGGTCCACCTTCAACTGCTCCAGGTCGGCGTGTTCCTCCTCGATTTGGAACGCGTTGACACCCACCACAATCTGCTCTTTGCGCTCCACGGCCTGCTGATAGCGGTAGGCGGCTTCCTGGATTTCGTTCTGGACATAGCCGCGCTCGATGGCCGCCAGCGCGCCGCCCATGTCGTCGATTTTGGCGATGTAGGCCTCGGCGCGGCGCTGAAGTTCGTCGGTCAGGTATTCCACGAAGTAGGAACCGGCCAGCGGGTCGATGGTATCGGCCACGCCCGATTCGTAGGCGATGATCTGCTGGGTGCGCAGGGCAATGCGCACCGACTTCTCGGTGGGCAGCCAGAGGGCTTCGTCCATGCTGTTGGTGTGCAGCGATTGGGTGCCGCCGAGCACCGCGGCCAGCGCCTGCAATGCCACCCGCACGATGTTGTTTTCCGGCTGCTGGGCGGT
>JALSPT010000020.1 GCA_026985785.1 Anaerolineales bacterium | reverse complement strand
CACGGCGTATTCCGCATGGTAGTGACGCTGGACGGCGAAACCGTGGTCGACCTGGAACCGGTGATGGGCTACCTGCACCGCAACCACGAGAAACTCGGCGAACGCAACACCTGGCTGATGAATATGCCCTTCACCGACCGGCTGGACTACCTCGCGCCAATGAGCAACAACTTCGGCTACGCCCTGGCCGTGGAAAAATTGCTCGGCGTGCAGGTGCCAGAACGGGCAGAGTACATCCGCGTCATCATGGCGGAACTCACCCGTATCCAAAACCACATCTTCGCCATCGGCATGTTCCTCAACGACATGGGGGCCTACTTCACCCCCTCCCTGTACGCCATCGAAGAACGCGAACTCATCCTGGACATCTTCGAAGCGGTCGCCGGTTCCCGGATGATGGTCAACTACTTCCGCTTCGGCGGCGTGGCACGCGACATCCCCGAAGACATCATGAAGAAAATCCACGACCTGGCCTTCGAGCGCCTGCCGCGGCGGATCGACGAACTCGACCGCTACCTGACCAACAGCGAAATCGTGCGCATCCGCGGTGAAGGCGTGGGCGTGCTCACCCCCGAGCAGGCCATCGCCTACTCGGCTGCCGGGCCAGTGCTGCGTGCCTCCGGCGTGCCTTATGACGTCCGCCGCGCCGACCCCTACAGCATCTACGACCGCTTCGACTTCGACGTCGCGGTGCGCTATCACGGCGATGTGTACGACCGCTACCTCATCCGCATGGACGAGGTGCGCCAGAGCATCCGCATCATCCAGCAAGCCCTGCAACAGATCCCCGAGGGGCCAATCATCAGCGGCAAGCCGCAATACCAGCACCGCGTGCCGCCGGGCGAAGCCTACGGGCGCGTCGAAGGCCCGAAGGGTGAACTGGGCTTCTACGTGGTTTCCAACGGCAAAGGGAACCCGTGGCGCTACCACGTCCGGGCGCCATCGTTCATCAACCTGACCGCCCTCGCCGAGATGTGCAAAGGCCAAAAAGTGGCCGACACGGTGATTATCCTCGGCTCCATCGACATCGTGTTGGGTGAAACCGACCGCTAAACGGAGTGTGCCATGGATGGTTCCGGAATCCTCAAAGGGTTGGGCGTCACCATCAAGCGCCTGATCACCACCTATGTAGACGACTTCAAGCGCGGCAAGTCGCGCTATTTCACCAACGAAGGTATTGCCTACCGCCAAAGCGCCGAGGTCGAGGGCATCTTTACGGTTCAATACCCGGAAGAAAAACTGCCGGTGCCGGAAGAATTCCGCTTCGTACCCTTCCTGGTCGGTGAAGAACAGGAAGACGGCAGCCTCGACCCGCGCTGTACCGCCTGCGGCATCTGCACCAAGGTCTGCCCAGCGCAGTGCATCTGGATCGTGCGCTCTAAGGACCCCAAGAGTGGCCGCCCGCGCCCCAAACCTGCCGAATTTTACATCGACATCGACCTGTGCATGAACTGCGGCCTGTGCGCCGAATACTGCCCGTTCGACTCCATCAAGATGGATCACGACTACGAACTGGCCACCTACAGCCGCGATGACAACGTCTACGACCTGCAAAAACTGCTCAAGCCGGTGTCGTACTACGCCGAAATCCGCCCGCTAAACTACCAACGGGAAGAAGAAGCCCGCCGCAAGGCCGAAGAAGCCAAACGCAAGGCCGCCGAGGCGCGCGCCAAGGCAAAGGCCGCACGCGAGGCGAAGCAAAAACAAGCGAAGAAGGAGTAGGAAGCGGGCTGCTTTACCGGGGGCGGCAGGGCCATCTGCTGCCCCCACCGCCTCCCCGGGTCGCCCTGGGCATCCGGGGGTGTTGTGCTTTTGGGGAGAAGGACATTGTACGACCACCTGGAACTGCTCTTTCCGGCTCGGATCATCCCCGCGCTCGGCAACCTGCGCGGAGAGGCATGGCAGGCGCTGGTCGCAGAGGTGCGCGCCCGCCCAGCCACGTCGGTGGAGCACCTGGGCTTCGTGCTGCTCATCACCCGACTGGCGCGGTGCGGCACCTGCTCCATCGACAGCCAGCGCGCCGTCCGCGGCTGCGCCGCCTGCACCCGCAAAGCCGTGGTGCGCTTCAAAGGCTCGGACGAAGACCTGATTGCCCAATATCGGCAAGCATGCGACGAAGTAGCCCAATTCCTGGCTACAGGTCGAGCCCAGGCAAGCGCAGGCTCTTCTCCCGAAACAAGCATCGCGGCGCGGAAACCACACCCACAGAGTCGGGTATAATTGCGTCGCAACACACCAAAACGATCCCTTCATTAGCGAGGTGAACCATGAGCGCTGCTTCCCCCACAATTGGTGGGAGAGGACTGATCAAGTCGCCCGCCCGCCACGTGATTGCCGTGGCGTCCGGCAAAGGCGGCGTAGGCAAAAGCACCGTGGCCGTCAACTTGGCCATTGCCCTGGCGCAGCGCGGCGCCAAAGTCGGGTTGATGGATGCCGATATCTATGGCCCGAATGTTCCCACGATGATGGGTGTGCAACACCTGCCGCCCGCCAAAAACAACCGCATCCAACCTGCCGAAGCGTACGGCGTCAAACTGATCTCCATTGGCTTCCTGGTCAAGCCAGGACAGGCGCTCATCTGGCGCGGGCCGATGCTGCACTCGGCCATCCGCCAATTCGTCACCGACGTCGACTGGGGCGACCTGGACTACCTCGTCGCCGACCTGCCCCCCGGCACCGGCGACGCCCCCCTCAGCCTGGCGCAAAGCCTTTCCCTCTCCGGCGGTATCATCGTCACCCTGCCGCAGCAAGTCTCGCTGGAAGACGCCACCCGAAGCCTGCAAATGTTCCAGCAATTGCAGGTGCCCGTGCTCGGCGTGGTCGAAAACATGAGTTATTTAGAACTGCCCGACGGCACACGGATGGACATCTTCGGCACCGGCGGCGGTCAACGGTTGGCCGAAAGCGCCGGTGTACCCTTCCTCGCCGCCATCCCGATGGACCCCGCCGTGCGCGAAGGCGGCGACACAGGCAAACCGATCATCGTCTCTCAGCCCAACTCGCCCGTCGCCCGGGCTTTTGCCGACCTGGCCGAGCAAGTGGCCACGGCCATGGAAAGCGGCGAAAGCAGCGGGGCGGTGGACATCAACCTGGTAGGCTAAGGTGCCCCCAATGACGCCACACGTCGTAGGTGTGCGCTTCCGCCCGGTGGGGAAAGTGTACCACTACGACGCCTCGTGCTGCCCCGACCTGGCACCCGGCGAATTCGTGGTGGTGCCCAGCCGCCGCGGCACGCAAATTGGCGAAGTGATGATTGCCTTCAGCGAGCCGCCACCCCTGCCCGAAGATGCCGAGGGGTGGCGGCCTGTGCTCCGTCGGGCTACCGGCCAGGATCTGACTCTGCGCCAACTCATCCGCCAGGAAGAACTGCGCGCCCTACTGGTAGCGCGCGAGAAAATCCGCCAGTTGGGTTACACCGACATCAAACTGGTCGAGGCCGAGATGTCCTTCGACCGGCAGTTTCTCACCTTCCTCTACGGCGTGGTGGGTGCAGGCAAGCCCGACACACGCGCCCTCTACAACCACCTGGTGCGCAAATTCCCCCGCCGCAAAATCGAATTTCGCCGCGTGGGGCCGCGTGACGTGGCCAAACTGATGCCTGGCATGGGCGCTTGCGGGCGGCCGGTGCGCTGCTGCGCCGAGTTCCTTACCGAATTCAGCCCGGTTTCCATCAAAATGGCCAAGGTGCAGGGCATCTCCCTGACCCCTTCTGAAATCACCGGCTCGTGCGGACGGCTGCGGTGCTGCCTGGTCTTCGAATACGAACAATACGCCGAAGCCGCCAAAGGGCTGCCCAAACGCAAAAAGCGCGTCCTCACGCCGGAAGGGGAGGGGAAGGTGGTGGACGTCTACCCCCTCAAACAAAGCGTCCTCGTTGCCCTGCCCAACGGCACGACCAAAGAATTCGCCCGCGAGGAGATTCAACTCGCGGGGCAAAAACACACCACCCCCGCATCGACCTAAAAGTCGCCTACAAAGGCGCGGGCAAGACGATTTCTCCGCCCCACCCCTCCCAGGAGAGCGCCCATGAGCGAACAGTCCCCCATCCTCGGCATCATCGGCGGGTCCGGCCTCTATCAGATGGAAGGGCTGGAAAACGTCGAAACCCGCACCCTCAGCACGCCTTTCGGCGAGCCCAGCGCGCCCGTCGTGCTCGGCACCTTAGAAGGGCGGCGAGTGGCTTTTCTGGCACGCCACGGCATTGGGCATCACATCTCCCCCTCCGAGATCAACTACCGCGCCAATATCTACGCCCTCAAAATGCTGGGCGTCCAGCGGGTGGTGAGCGTCAGCGCATGTGGCTCCCTACGCGAAGACTACGCCCCCGGCCACATCGTCATCCCCGACCAACTGTTCGACTTCACCAAGAACCGCGTCCGCTCCTTCTTCGGTGAGGGCATGGTCGCCCACATCAGCGTGGCAGAGCCCTTTTGCCCCGACCTCTCGGCGCATCTCCTAGCCGCGGTGGAAGCCACAGGCGCAACCGTCCACCAAGGCGGCGCATTCATCACCATCGAAGGGCCGCGCTTCTCCACCAAAGCCGAATCCAACATCTTCCGCTCGTGGGGCATGTCCATCATCGGGATGACCACCTCGCCCGAGGCTTTTCTGGCGCGGGAAGCCGAAATGTGCTACGCCGTAATGGCACATGTCACCGATTACGATGTTTGGCACGTCGACGAGGAACCCGTGACCGTGGAAATGGTCATCCAGACGCTCAAACACAACGTCGCCGTCGCACAGGAGGCCATCCGCCGCCTGGTCAAACGCCTGCCCCCAGCACGCACTTGCGATTGTCAGCACGCCTTGGCCAACGCCCTGATCACCGCCCCCGCCGCGATTCCCCCCGAAACACGCGAAAAACTGCGCCTGCTGGTGGACAAATATCTCCCCTGAGCA
>JALSPT010000019.1 GCA_026985785.1 Anaerolineales bacterium | reverse complement strand
ACCACAGAGGTCATTGAAATCCACAGAAAGCACCGAGGGCGTGGATGCGTTGGGCCATTGCGTGGTGGCGTCGTTACCTGGTTGCGTGGTTACTTGGCGTTCCCTCTTGGCGTCTCTCTCTGCGCCTCGGCGCTCCTCCGTGTCTCTGCGCCCACCAGAACGCCGATGACCGCAGATCGCGCAGATGACGCAGATTTTCTTTGTGCCTTTATGCCCTTCTTGGCGCTCTTTGTGTCTTCTTGGCGGCCTTGGCGTTCCTCTCTCTGCGCCTCGGCGCTCCTCTGCGGCTTGGCGCCCCTCTTGGCGGCGCGGTTACCCGCTGCTCTCCTCCAGCGCGGCGACCAGCTCCCGGCAAAAGGCAGGGATGTCGGCAACCACCCGCCCCCAAACCAGATTGCCGTCGCGCATAGCGGGCGCGTCGACCCATTCAGCCCCGGCGTTCACCATGTCGTCACGGATGCCGCGCGAGCCGGTGGCTTTGCGCCCCCGCACGATGCCTGCCGAGGCCAGCACCCAACCGCCGTGGCAGATGCTGGCGATGACCTTGCCCTGGGCGTCCATCTGCCGCACGAGGTCGAGCACGGCGTCAGAGCGCCGCAGTTTGTCCGGCCCCCATCCGCCGGGCACGACCAGCCCGTCCAGGGTGTGCGCGTCCACGTCGTCAGCGGTGATGTCCGGGCGCGCTTCCAGGCAGTGCTTGCCGCGAAAGACCTCTTGCCTCCCCGTGCCGATGATGACTACCTCTGCACCCTCTTCGCGCAAGCGCATCACCGGCACCCAAAACTCCAGGTCTTCGAAGCCTTCTTCGACCAACACACCGACACGTTTGCCTTGTAGTTTCATTGGTGCCTCCTTCCTTTCGCTTCTCATTATTCGCCATTCATCATTCGCTACCCCGCGGCAATTTTACTCAGAAAATGCGCCGCCAGGCTGAGGAAGATGAAGAAACCGGTGGAATCGGTGACCGCGGTGACGAGAATGGAAGACGCCAGCGCAGGATCGACCCCGGCGGCCTGCAGCGCCAGCGGCACCAGCACGCCCACCACCGAACCCACGCTCAGGTTGCCCAACAGCGCCAGCCCCAACACCAGGCTGAGGTAGAGATTGCCCCGCCAGAAGTACACCCCGACGGCCACCACGGTGCCGACCAGGATGCCTAACAGCAGGCCGACTACGAACTGCCGCCACAGCACCCGCAGCAAGGCGCGAGGTTTGAGTTTGCCCAGGGCAAGTGCCCGCACGGTCATGGCGACGTTTTGACTGGCCGTGTTGCCACCCTGCCCTGCGACCACCGACTGGAAGAGCGCCAACACGGCAGCCTGGGCGATGACGTGCTCGAAGTGACTGATCACCCATGAGGCGAACAGCGCCGTCAGCGTGTTGAGATACAGCCACGGCAGGCGACCTTTCAGTTGTTCATGCACCGGGCTTTCGGGGTCGATGTCTTCGTCGGACACACTGGCCAGGTGGTAGATGTCCTCCGTGGCCTCTTCCTCCAGCACGTCCACGATGTCGTCATAGGTGATCACGCCGATGAGGCGGTGATGAGCGTCCACGACGGGGATGGCAGCCAGGTCGTATTTAGCCATCAAACGAGCGACCTCTTCCTGATCGGTGCCCGCGGTGACGTAGACGACGTGGGGGTCCATGATGTCTTCCATCACGGTATCGGGCGACGCGGCCAGCAGGTCGCGCAGATCGACTACCCCCACCAGACGCCGTTCTTTGTCCACCACGAAGAGGTAAAAGGGGATTTCGGTGCGGTCGCTGACCTGGCGCAAGAAATCGAGCGCTTGGGCGGCGGTGGTCTGACGGCGCAAGGCGACGTAGGTTGTGGTCATCAAGCCGCCGGCCGTTTCGTCCGGATAGACCAGCAACGGTCGCACCTCGTCGGCATCTTCCATTTCGGCCAGGGCTTTGGCGGCCTCGTCGGGCGGCAGGTCGCCTAAGAGGTCAGCGGCCTCGTCCGGCTCCATCTCGTCCAGCACGTCGGCCAGCCGCTCGGTGGGGATTTCCTCCGCGGCTTCCGCTGCTTCTTCGTCGTCCAGTTCCTCCAGCAGGTCGGCGATGGTGGCAATGTCGAGGTGGGTCAACAACGTCCGTTGCTGCGCTTCGTCAAGGGCGTTGAAAATTTCGGCCCGGTCGGCGGGGTGGAGTTTGAGCCATAAAGCGATGGCGTCGGGGATACGCCCTTCTTTGAGCGCCCGTTCGATGCGTTGCTTCTGAAATTCCAGTTCGCGCGTGGTGATGGCTTCCATGGGGAATACCTCGGAGGGGTTGTCAGTACACGAATTCGCGAATGTCGTAGCGACTTATGCGAGGTTTTCGGGTCTTGAAGCGCAGACCGGCGCGGATGGCGGCTTCCTGGGCTGCGCATTCTGCGTGGCTGAGGGGGTGCAGGTTGGCCGCCGCCGCATCGCGGGCGTAGGGCATGTCGTCGGTGACCACCAGTTCGGAGAAGTAGATGATGTCATTTTCGTCCAGCGGCATCGCGTTGAGCAGGGTGATGGTGTCCGCGACGTGGCCAGGGGCGTAGAAATGGCCGCCCGCCCCGATGAGCACGATCACGCCCACCGCCACGCCGCCTGCTTTCATCGCCTGCACGGTGTGCAGGACGTCTTCCGGCGCGCCAGGTTTGTGCAGGAAGTGCAACAGCGGCGCGTGCCCGCTTTCCATCCCGATGTACACCCGCTTCAGCCCCAAAGCGGCCAGGCGGGCGTAGTCTTCAGGCGTCTTTTTCTCGCCGCTGAAGCCGTCGAGGAAAGCGTAAATGCCGCCCCACGCATCGGGATACACCTGCGAGACGATCTCCATCAGCGGCACTAAGCGCTTCATCGGCACGACCAAGGCGTTGGCGTCGCCCAAGAAGATGCCTTGGCGCAGGTAAATGCCCTCGCCGAGAAAGTCTTTGACCGCTTCGGCATGTTGGCGGAATTCGTCCGGCGGCTTGATGCGGAAGGGACGGTCGCGGTAGAAGGTGCAAAAGGTGCAGGTGTTGAACGAGCACCCCAAAGTGGCCTGGAGCACGATGGCGCTGTACTGGTCGGGCGGCAGGATGCCGATGGGCAGGTAGATGGCGCGATAGCGGGCGGCGTCGGCGCGCGATTTGGCTTCGTTCCAGGCCAGCGCCCGCTGGAAGAGGGTGTGGCCGAGGGGCGGCAGTTCGCCGTTGGCTTGCAGGCGTCCTTGTTGGATGTCGGTGTAGACGGCCTGGAGCAAGGCCCGCCCGCGGGCCTCGATTTGCAGGGCTTCGTCCTGGCTTAGCCAGCGCCGTTGCCGCAATTGCCCGCGTGGCCGCCACTTGGCCAGCATTCGCCCGTCCAATGCCCGGCGGTACACCGTGCCCTGGGTGATGAACGTCCGCGGTCTGCCGCCGCCTTCGTAAGCCGCGGTCAGCAGGTGGCCTTCCCACGTCGTGCTGACCGTCAGGCTGCGCTCGCGCTCGCGCACGCTGATCTTGATTTCGTGTTCGCGCCAAGTTCCAAGGATGAGCATGTGCCTATTGTACCCTGAGAGTGGTAGAATTGCCCCATGTGGCGCATGGATTTTCACGTCCATACCTCTGCTTCGCCCGATAGCCTCACCCCGCCGGAAGCCGCGTTGCGGGCGGCTCGGTCGCGGGGACTGGCGCGTCTGGTCATCACCGACCACAACACCATCGCCGGGGCGCTGGCAGCCCGCCGGATGGCGCCCGATTTCGTCATCGTAGGCGAGGAAATCATGACCACCGAGGGCGAACTGCTGGCGTATTTCGTGCGCGAGGGCGTGCCGCCGGGGCTGACGCCTGAGGAAACCATCGCCCGGCTGCGGACGCAGGGGGCGTTTGTGGCCGCGGCGCATCCTTTCGATCACCGGCGCAAGGGGCATTGGCGGCTCGATGCCCTGGAGCGGATTGCGCCTCTGCTGGATGCGATCGAAGGCTTCAACGCCCGGTGCTTTTCGGCTGTTGCCAACCGTCGTGCTCAGGCGTTCGCCCGGCAGCATGGCTTGCCCGTCGTGGCGGGCTCCGATGCGCATACGGCTGCTGAAATTGGCCGGGCGTGGGTGTTTTTGCCGCCGTTTGCCTTGTCGGCAGAGGGCTTGCGGCAGGCGCTTTCTGAGGCGCGGATTGAGGGGCGGGCTTCTTTGCCCACGGTGACGCTGGCTTCGCGCTATGCCAAATGGCGTAAACGGCTGGCGGCGCGTTTTTGATGAGGTGAATTGGAGAGGGAAGATGGAGGCTTTCAACCGCTTTCTCGATCGGGTTGCGGAATTTTTTGCCCACCGTAAAGGACTGTTGGTGATGGTCGGCATGGCGTTGGTGGTGCTCAATTTTGGCTTTCAATTCGTGCCGGGCTGGGTGGGAAGGAGCAATTTGTTTCTGCACCTGGGCGTGCTGACGGCCCTGCTCGGCATTTTGCTTGCCTGGGCACTCTAACCACGCGACGACACGACCACGCGACGACGCGACTTCCCCATGCTTCTGGTGTTCAACAAACCCTACGGCGTGCTCTCGGCCTTTACCGATGGGGAAGGCCGCCCCACGCTGGCCGACTACATTCCCATTGCCGGCGTGTACCCTGCGGGGCGGCTGGATTTGCGCTCGGAGGGGCTGTTGGTGCTCACCGACGAGGGGGCATTGGCGCACCGGCTGACCCATCCACGCTATAAATTGCCCAAAACGTATTGGGTGCAGGTTGAGGGTGTGCCTACCGAGGCGCAGTTGCAGGCGCTACGGGAGGGTGTGGTGGTGAAAGATCGCCGCACGCTCCCCGCCCAGGTGATGGTCATCCCCGACCCCGGCCTGCCGCCGCGCCCGCAGCCGGTCACCCCACACGCCCCGACGACGTGGCTGCAAATTGTCATCCGGGAGGGCAAGAAGCGCCAGGTGCGGCACATGACGGCGGCGGTGGGCTTGCCCACGTTGCGCCTTTTCCGCTGGGCGGTAGGGCCGTTGACCG
>JALSPT010000018.1 GCA_026985785.1 Anaerolineales bacterium | reverse complement strand
ATCCACAAGCCGCACCAACAGGCGCTTAACGCCTATCGCCAGAAAAATTACAGCCAGGGAGAAAATGACTTTCTGCACCAAAGGGAGTGCCAAAATATGGAGCGTTGTTTCCATGCGGGCCTCAGTTGTTCACGGCGTCGGCGTGGGTGTGTGATACGGCGTGCGGGTGGGGGTAGGGGTTTCGGTGGCTGTGGGTGTGGGAGTGTAGGGCGGTGTAGAGGTGGCGGCGATCGTAGGGCTTGGCGTAGCGGTGGGTTCCGGGGTGGGCGGTTCACCCTCCACCGTGAACGTCCCGCTCACTACCCACTGGCTTCCCACGAAAATCACCACCTGATACTCCCCCGGCTTCCACGCCGAAGGCGGCGGGTTCCAATCCGTAAAACCATAACCCCCTGTCGGCCAGTCCCACGGCTTGGTTTCGTAGTGCACCACCTCGCCCTGGTAATACCAGATGGCCGTCCACTGCACGCCGGGCTGCATTTTGTCGTAACTGAACACCGCGTACAGGTGCCCCACCGGGTTTTTGAACACCGTGCCGGGGTGGAGCGGTTTGTAGTTCTGCAGATCCAGCCCCTGGGTGAAGACCAGAGGGCTGAACACCACGCCCGGTTGTGGGGTGACCGAGGCGGTGAATTTGGCCTGAATGGCCAGGGGAATGTGGGGGGTAGGAGTGGGGGTGGGGGTATAAGTGGCGGAGAGGGTCGGTGTGATGGTGGGTGAGGGGGTGATGGTGGGCGTCAGCGTGATAGTGGGCGTTGGGGTGATGGTTGGGGTGAGGGTGGGTGTGGGGGAGGGATGGTAGAAATGGTAAACGACGGGTTCGCCGTGGGGGAGGAATGCAGCCACGGCAGCCAGCACGGCGGCAGCAAAGAGCATCTTCCATCCCAGCATGAGGCGGGCGCGCCGCATGCGGAAAAAGGGGAGTTTGTGGGCAGTGCGGAAGGCGCGCACGCTGATCAGTAGGCTGACCGCCGCGCCGACCCCCGCCAGCCAGGTCGCCACCACCACCGTGGTATGAATATCAAGCGCCATAACTCACCCTTGCCCTATGGGGTCCACTGCGAGAACCACCACCGCAGCACGTCGGCGGCGGGTTTGCCGTACACCGAGGCGGAAGGACCTTGTAACGCCGCCGGGGGGTAGAAATCCATGCTCACCACACCCTGCACCCACGGGGCATCGTTGACCGCGGCCAACAGCGCCGCGTATGCTGCTCGTTGGCGCGCTAAGGCGACCCCTATCCGATGGGCGGTGGGAGTGTGGGGAAACAATTGTTCTTGAGGAAGGCACGTCCCCTTTGCCGCGGGCACGCATCCGCCTGCTACACCCGCTGCGGAGGGGTAAGCAACGGCCAGCACGATCGGCTTGCCAACGGCTTTGGCAAAGGGTTGCAGGTCGCTTTGCAGCAGAGCCGCCGAGGCGGCTGGCCAGCCGCCAGGGTCGCCCCCCAGATTGGGAGACCACAGCACCACGATGCCATCTACGGCGTCGAGGAAGGGCGGCGGCTGCCGAAGCGCTTCCAGGGGGAGTGCCCAATACACCGGCCCGGCATACAGGTGATGGACTTCGGTGAGGATGGCGCGCCATCGCCGATTGGCATCGGCAGGTGTGCCGGCAGGCTGGCCGTTGGGGAGGGTGCCGCCGACCAGGGCAGGCTGCACCCACGCCCCCCCCAGCACCAGCGCCGAGGCTTGCGTCTGTTGCGCCAGCCGGGCAAAATGACGGGCAAAGGCTGTGTAGCGGTTGAACCAAGCCATCCACCACATGAAATCATGGGTCTGCTCACCCCACCAGGTCGCTTTGCTTTGCGGGAAGCGGATGGTGGGGTACAACGCCGTGTGCAGCCCACGCCGTTGAGCCTCTGCGCTCATGGCGGTGATGTCTGTCACCAGCGGGTCGGTGCCAAGGCGGGGCACCCATAGCACCGCGTCGTTGGGGCTTGTGGCCGTCCATGTGGGCGTCAGCACCACCCAACGGGCATGCAGGCGGCGTATCTCGGCCATTGCCCGTCCCATGTAGGGCTGCCATGTTGGGCGGTAGGCAGGCATCAGGCCAATTCCCGACCAAAAGCCGCTTGGGCGCGGCTGGACTTGCTTTTGGGGTGGGTTTGCCTGGGGGGCGTTTTGCCACCATTGCCACCGGATGTCGTCTTCCAGTTGCTGCGGCGTGAGCGTAAAGTCGAAATGGCCACCGCCGCGCGGGCCGGCAGCATCTTGTTGATCGGCGACGCCGCATTGCTCGTTGCGGCAAAAGCGGTATCGGATTTCGGAGGCGACGTTGGTCGGCCCCGAGAGCAAATATCCCCATTGGTGCTCTCTCAGGGGCCACATGGGCAGCGGCGGCAAAGGGAGGCCGACGTCGAACTGAATGTCCACCACATCGCCTGCAGGGGTCTCGGGTGGGACGTTGACCTCGAACCAGACGGCGTGCTTGTCCCCGCTGTGCCACGTGGTGACTTGATCGGTGAACTGTCCGCCCTGTGGGGGGACGATGAGATGCCGGACGACGAATTTCCCTTCGGCGTCGTGCTCGGCATTCCAGAACCCATCGCCCAAGGTGTATTTGTACCGCACTTCTGCTCCGACGGGAAGTTGTAGTGTCAGGGTGTAACGTCTTTCACCGGCGGGTTGAAGGGTGGGCGCTCGGCTGCTCAGTACGCTGAGAGAGCCCCCCTGGTCACCGTACGTGTTGCCCAAGGCATAGAGGTTGCCTACCAGGCGCACCGGCGCTCCTGGAACGGTATCATCGGGGGTGATCACGGTAAATTGCACCGGCACCAGGGGGCGGCTGGTCACTTGGATAGGGGCAGGCGTCATGCTATGGGCGGCTATTTTTACCCGGTGTTGAAACGAGGTGTAGCGCCCGTCGATGTGGTAGGCGACCAACGTGTGCTCGCCCACCGGTAGTCCGTCGAGCACGAAACTCCCATCGGCCAGTGAAACGGTCTGAACACCGCCTGCGGTGATCACCATATCGGCCACGGGATGTCCCTGCTCGTCGAGCACGGTTCCCTCCACCCGGCCAGTTGCGCCGGGGTAGCGCCCGTCTTGCCAGCGGGCGATGATATCCTCGTTGTCCATTGTGCCATCGACGCGCAGCACGCGATAGCGCCCTGTCATCCCCCCTGCAGGCGCTTCAGGCACCGTTTGCCCCGAGGGAAGCAGGCGCACGTAGCGGTATTTGAGCAGTATACCTTGGGGACAGGGTATCGTGACCTGATACAGCCCGCCCTCTACGGCTTGCATCGGATGGCGCTGGGCGTTGAACGCCAGGCCGGTGACTTCGTCGAGCACTTCCAGCGCGACCTGGCCGTGGGTATTGTCGGGGACATGGGCGCGGAAGGTGACGTTGGCCGTGGGCCAGGGGGTGCTGGTGGGCTGCGAGGCCCGCGTGGGCGAGGGCGCGGGAGGATGCTGGGAGGTGCAGGCGGTGGCTCCTGCCAGCAAAATCAGCAAGAGCAAGAGCGGCCATGGCTTTTTGGGAATTTTCATCGTCGTGCCTCCTCGTGCAGCCACCATATCAGCGCCTCAGGGTTGTACACGCGGCGTAGTGGTATCTTCAGGGGGCGGGTGTGGGTTTTCAATTTTATCATCAGGTGGCCATCACGCAGGGCAACCCACTGTACCTGCCGCCAGGGGTAGAAGGTGCTTTTGATGGTAAGGCCTTGAGCGCCAAGGCGCAGCGCTCCAAAATCTAACTGTTCGCCTGCTTGCCATGTTTGGCGCAAGTGTGGGAGGTGATGGGCATACCAATAGCGCTGCAAGTGTTGGGCCAGCGTGAGCATGTGAGGGGCAAAGCCGCTCAGCCGCACCCGTTCCCCATGGCGTAGATGGAGCACGATGTGGCCACTTATGCTCTTGCCTGGCCAGGTCTGGCGGAGGCGCACCGCCACGCCTTTGATTTCCTTCCAGGTCAGCGTGAGAGGCTTGGCGGGGGGATGGTGCCACGTGATGCCACTGGGGGTGAGGATCAATCGGGTTCGCCGCCGCCAATGGGCGCGAATGCTCAGCGCCAGTGCCGCCACGCTCAACAGCGCCGCCGCCAGCCAAAAGGGGCGTGGCCGATAGATGGCTGCTACTGGGCCGTAGTGGGTATAGGTGTAGGCCGTGAGATAGGCCGCGTATCCTGCTACGCTTCCGGGTGCCCCCAGCAGGAAGAGAAGGTAAATGACCCACTGCCAGCCTCGGGGGGCGGTGGGCAAAAAGGTCTGGCGCGTGGCTTTGATGTGTGTGTTCATTTACGCTTCGGTGCTCGCGCCTGCCTGAAGCGCCCAGCGGGCAATATCCAGAATTTGTTCCCAGTACCTCAACGCTGCTTTTTCTCGCTCCAAGGCCAGGCGCAGGTTGGCCTGCTTTTGGCGCAGGGTGGTGGTCTGTTCATCGGCTTCGCGTGCCAGGATGAAGATCCGTTCGCGGTCGGCGGCGGTGGGCGCCAGTTCTTTTTCGCCCCCGGCGCGCTTGATCAGCGCGCGCTCCACACGCGCCTGGGTCACCTCCAGCGCGTGGGTGACCTCGGCGAGGCTATGTGCGATTTCCGCGGCTTTCAGGCGGGCTGCCTTGGCTTGTTCTGCTGCCTCCAGCGCCGTTTGAACCCACTTCTTCATTTGCATCCTCCTGCCCGGGGGGCGGGTTGGTGGCTGGTGGGGGCATCTCGGCTTCGACGAAGGGCGCTGGCGGCTTCGACTGCCAGGGCGGGGGTGTGTGCCACGACCAGGCGTTGGGGTCGCGCTGGCGGATGTCCCACAGGCCGCTTTCCCGCAGCAGGTGGTCCTGCCAGTGTTGTAGTTCGTACGAAACGCGCGTGGCTTCTTGCCAAAACGGATTTTGCCGCAGGCGGCGCAGCCATCCCCCCAGCCGACGGGCAAATTTGACCAAACCTTCCGGGCCTACCACCAGCAGTGCAACGACGAGCACCACCAGCAGCTCTAATGGCCCTACGCCCAATACGCTC
>JALSPT010000017.1 GCA_026985785.1 Anaerolineales bacterium | reverse complement strand
CGCCCGGCAGAACCGGCCTGTAGCACCGCGGGGCGCGTCTCGCTCCACGTGCTCACCCCCGCTCGCGAGGTCTGGCATGTGGACGCGCCGCAAGATGGGGGCTTTGTGGTCTTCTCCGAAACTTGGTATTGGGGCTGGCAGGCCGTGGTGGATGGTCGTAAAGTCCCCCTGTATCGCGCCGATTACCTCTTTCGCGCCGTGCCCGTGCCTGCCGGGCGGCACACCGTGGTGTTGACCTACCGCCCGTGGGATTTTTACATCGGCCTGGCGCTCTCGCTGGGGGCGTTGGGGCTTTGGGTGCTGCTCAGATTTCGCCTTGCTCGGCCAGGCGGATGAACACCTCCGCAATGTAGGGGTCGAAAGCTTTACCGGCCTCTCGGCGGATTTCTTCCAAGGCTTCTTCCCGGCTCATGGGGGTGGGATGGTAAGAGCGTGCGGTGGTCATGGCATCGTACGCGTCCACCACGGCCAGGAGCCGCCCTTCGATGGGAATTTCGGCGCCCTTCAGCCCCTCGGGGTACCCGGTGCCGTCCCAGTGTTCATGATGGTAAAGGACGTACGGTACCAGGGGGCGGAGATACGGTAGATCGGCCAACATCTGTGCCCCGCGGCGAGGATGTTCGCGCATGATCCGCGCTTCTTCGTCGGTCAATGGCCCTGGTTTATTGAGAATATGCTCTGGGATGGTAATCTTGCCCACATCGTGCAGCAGAGCACCGAATTCCAAGGCGGATAACTGGCTGGGCGGCCATCCCAATGCCTGGGCAAGTTTCAAAGCGTATCGCCGCACCCGTTCCACGTGGCCGCCCGTGTAGGCGTCCCGTGCCTCGATGGCCTTGGCCAAAAGCCTCACCGTTTGTAGGTGGGCTTCTCGGGTGGCCAAGTTTTCAGCCGCCCGTCGGCGAGCCACCGAATTGCGGACGATGGTCACCAGTTCCAAAGGCTGGAACGGTTTGATGAGGTATTCGTCCGCACCGCTGGCGCGTATGTGAGCGATGGTTTCCCTATCCGCCACTGCCGAAATGACGATGACGGGCACGGCATCCCCACCCTTGCGGCGGCGCAATGCCTCGATGACGTGCTCCCCGCTCCCGTCGGGCAGCCGCAAATCGATGACCGCTGTATCGGGCAGGTTGGAGAACAACGCCTTGCGGGCTTCGCTCGCGCTGTGCGCAGCCTGCACTCGAAAGCCGTGGTGGAGGAAAATCGTGCTCAAGACGTCCGTCAGTTCGGCGTCGTCATCCACCAACAACACCAATGGGGGTTCGGTCGGCGTTGAAGCCGGGGGCGTAGTGGGGAACATCACGCACGCTCCCGCAGGATGTTGTCCGCCGCTGCCAGTTTCTCCAAAGCCGCTCGTGCAGCGGCCTTGGTCGCCTCGCGTTTGCTCCAGCCCATGCCTCGTCCCAGCGGGTGTCCATCCACAAGCACTTCCACCTCGAAGCGCCGGTGATGATCCGGCCCTTCGGCGTTCACCACTTCGTAAACCGGCGCGGCGTACCCCAGCGCCTGCACCTGCTCTTGTAATACGCTTTTGGGATCTTCGTCCAGCCGTTGCGCCATGATTTGCTCCATGGCCTGGGCAAGGCGGGGGGTGAGGAAGGCCTTGACCACTTCCAACCCGCCATCCAGGTAAAGCGCGCCCACCAAGGCTTCGAAAGCCGCCGAAAGCAGAGAATCGCGCTGCCGTCCCCCGTGTGCATCTTCGCCCCGCCCCAACAGCAATACCCCCTCCAGCCCGATCTGGCGGGCAAATTCGGCCAGTTGCTCCCGACACACCAACGCCGAGCGATAACGCGTCAGGTCGCCTTCGTCCATCTCGGGGAAGCGATGATACAGCCATTCCCCTACCACGAAATCCAGGATGGCGTCTCCCAGAAATTCCAGCCGCTCGTTGTCTTCCAGCGCGTCAGGGTGTTCGTTGACGTACGACCGATGGGTGAGGGCGCGCACCAGCAACCGCAGATCGCGAAAGCGCAGCCCTACCCGCTTGGCAAAAGTTTGGGGCGATTCCCTCTCGACGGTTGACATGGTGTACCCTCTTGTTTGAAGCGTTACGAGTATGCGCGCAGTACCAAAATGGCGTTGTGGCCGCCAAAACCAAACGCGTTGCTCATGGCCACGCGCACCGGCCATTCGCGCGCCTGGTTGGGGACATAGTCCAGATCACATTCGGGGTCGGGCGTTTCGTAATGAATGGTGGGCGGCACCACACCGGTGCGGATGGCCTGGACGCAGAAAATGGCCTCCAGCGCGCCGGTCGAGCCCATCATGTGGCCGGTCATGGATTTCGTCGAAGAAACGGGGATGTGATACGCCTGCTCGCCGAAAGCCTGTTTCAAGGTGCGGGTTTCGGCGACGTCGTTGAGTTGGGTCGCCGTGCCGTGGGCGTTGATGTAGTCCACCTCATCGGGCGAGACGCCCGCCGCCTCCAATGCCAGCAAGATGGCCTGAGCCCCGGCTTTGCCCTCGGGATGGGGTGCGGTCAGGTGAAAGGCATCCTCCGTCGCGCCGTAACCAGCCAGTTCGGCCAGGATTTCCGCCCCCCGCGCCCGGGCGTGGCTTTCGCTTTCCAGCACCAAAATACCGGCCCCTTCGCCCATGACCAACCCATCCCGATTTTTGTCGAACGGTTGAGGCGTCATGCTCCAATCGTCGTTGCGGCGCGAAAGCGCGCCCAAGCGGTCGAACGCTCCCACGCCGGTGAACGTGATGGTGGCCTCGCTGCCGCCGGTAATGGCCACGTCGACCATGCCGGAGCGCACCATCTGCCAGGCCATGCCGATGGCGTCGTTGCTCGAGGCGCAGGCCGAAGCCGTAGAAAAGGCCGGCCCTTGAAAACCATAGCGCATCGCGATCCACGACGAAGCGCCGTTGGACATCATCATCGGGATGACGAAGGGGCTGATGCGAGAAGGCCCGCGTTCGTGGGCGATCAGGATGTTGGAGGCAAGGGCTTCCAATCCGCCGATGGCCGACGCTACGATCATGGCCACCCGGTAAGGGTTCTCACTATCGGCTGAAATGCCCGCTTGGGCAATGGCTTCGCCTGCCGCCACCAGCGCCAGTTGCTCGAAACGGCTCATGCGGCGGGCGTCTTTGCGGTCCAGGTGCTCGGTGGGGTCGAAGTTTTTGACCTCGGCGGCGATGTGCACTTTGAGCGGGGAGGCATCGAAAAGCGTAATCGGGGCTATGCCGGAGACGCCTTTGATGGCATTTTCCCACGTCTCGGTGACGGTGTGGCCCAAAGGGTTGATGGTACCCATGCCGGTGATTACGACGCGTTCGGTCATCGGTTGGTTTCTCCTGTCTCGGGGGAGTAAGCGGTCAAAGCCTTGAAGCCGGTGCCGGTCAGCACGGCTACGATAGGGTCAGGGGCACAATTGGCGATCTGGCGCAGAGCGTCCCACACCAATGCGGAAGTGGGCTCGACGAAGAAGCCTCGTTCGGCCAGCGCGCGCCGCGCCGGCAAGATGGCTTCTTCTTCTACCACCAGAAAAGTGCCGTCGTGGGCTTCAATGGTGTGCAACAGCGTGTCGCCCCACACCGGCCAGCGCACGCGGACGCCCTCGGCGGCGGTTGGCACCTGGTCGGTGACCCAGCCCAGCGCCTCGCGCCCGCCGCGCGCCACCGCCCACACCGGTGCGCAGGCCAATGCCTGGACACCGAAAAGGCGCGGCACTTTTTCGATCAAGCCCCCCTGCTGCAGTGCCAGGAAACCGCGAGCCATGCCCAGCAACAAGCCGCCGTGCCCTACCGGCGCCACCACCGCGCCGGGTGCGCTGCCCA
>JALSPT010000016.1 GCA_026985785.1 Anaerolineales bacterium | reverse complement strand
TTGGGGGCTTAGCGACTTGCCGTGGGGTGAGATAATGTTATAATTCAAATCACATTATTCTCGATGGCATTTTCCTGATGAAAGGAGCATGCAATGGCTAAACTGGAAGCAATCGAAGGTATTGGTGAAGTCTATGCCCAAAAACTGCGGGCTGCTGGGGTGCGCGGCACCAATGATTTATTAAAACAAGGCAGCACCAAGAAAGGGCGCCAGCAACTGGCTGAGCAAGCCGGCGTGAGTGAAAAACTGATACTCGAATGGGTGAACCACGCTGATCTATTCCGTATCAAAGGCATTGGGCCGGAATATGCCGACTTGTTGGAAGAGGCCGGCGTGGACACTGTGCCGGAACTGGCACAGCGCAACCCTGAGAACTTATACGCCAAGATGATGGAAGTCAACGCGGAGAAGAAACTGGTGCGCCGCCTGCCTACGCTGAATATGGTCAAAGCGTGGGTGGCGCAGGCGAAGCAGTTGCCGCGGGTGATTGAATACTAAAAGCACTGGTGCACATGGAGGAGGGGCGCATTTCTGTCATCGCGCCCCTTCTGCGCGCCTTTGGTTCCCTTTTGAAGGCCACTATGCCTGAGAACCTCCCTCGCAAACATCGCGGCGCCATTAGGCGGGGGCGCGGACGGCTGGAACTTGACCCCACCGCCCTCGACGCGGTGTGGGCCCAGCAGACACAAAAGGGCAAGGGGCTCATCGGTGGCGATCCGGGGCGTCGCCCCCACTGGAAGCACCCCCAGCCGCCCGAACCGGCACCGTGGTATCGGCACGGCCAATCCTCCCCTCAACACCGCCAGCGCTTGCTTGCCTTTCTCACTGCTGCTCCGCTGGAGGTCGAGATCGGCGCGGGCGATGGCCGCTTCATCACCGCCTGGGCACGGCAACACCCCCAGCGCCACTTCTTTGCCTTCGAGGTGCGTTGGAAATATGCCCATCGCCTGTTCGAGCGCGCCCAACAATTGGGGCTGGAGAACCTTTGGGTAAGCGACAACGACGCACGAGTGGTGCTGCCGGAGGTTTTCCCCGACGAAAGCGTGGAGGTCTTCCACATCCTCATGCCCGACCCGTGGTGGAAACCCAAACATCAGGCCAAACGGCTGATTGCGCCGTGGTTTGTGGAAGTTTTAGCCCGCAAACTGCGTCCCGGCGGTATCTTGCGGGTGGAAACGGATGTGGAGGGTTATCCTGAATTTGTGCATGCGGTGGTGGCTCAGGTGGCGGCTTTTTCTCCCCACGATCCAACGCTCGCTAGCCGGTTTGCCAATGCCCCTCTCACCACCCGCCAATTGTGGTGCCGCGAACACGCGATTCCCATCTACCGCTTATTCTTCCGCAAGCAGTGAAATGACAAGGGCGAGGCCGAAGCCTCGCCCGCTTGGGTTCAGGAAGACGAACTCGGTGTAGCGGGGTTCTGTGGAGCGCCGCCGGTGGAGGGGGGCAGCGTCGTGTTGTTCCCGTTGCTCGTGCTACGGCGTGCCTGCTGTCGTTGCCACGCTTCCCAGCCGGCCAACAGCGCCGCGCCCAGCCCCAGCGAGGCGACCAGGAAGCCGGGTATCCAGCCGATGCAAGGAATGAGGCGCAGGCTGTCGGCCATCAAGGTAAGCACGAACGTGCCTGCTGCTGCGCTGACCATGGGGGGCCAAGAGAGTTTCAGTGCCTTCGCGCCGCGTTCGCCGAGAAGTAGCCCAACGGCCAGCCACCCCCACAAGATGGCCACACCCCAGGCCATGCCTAACACCACGGCCAGCGGAATGAGCACCAGTGTGATTACCAACACCAATAACACGACAGGCATCAATGCCATGCTCATCAGACCGACGCCGCTCGCAATCAGCGCTGATTCTTCCATTTGCTGTACGATGGCGCGAGTGGGGGATTCGAGCACCAGCATCAGCAGGGCTGCCACCACGGCCAGCGCCACTGCTCGCAGAAAAGCCAGAAAGCCGCGCCAGATCACCACGCCCAGCAGGTGCAGGGGAGTGTTTACGGGGTGGTTCCAGGGCGCGTTCGGGCCTGGGGCCTCATCCCACGGCGGCAAGCCATTGCTGCCCAGCCCCACGCGCGGCCCCGTCGGCTCTTCTCGACGCACGACGCCTCCTACCGAGTGGATCGTGCCGGCCACCTCAGCGTGCTTGCCCAGGCGCGCCTCGCCGCCCAGCACCCTCAGGTCGCCGCCTATTTTGCCGTTGATGAACGCCTCGCCGCCGGTTAGGGAAACATCGCCCTCCACGGCGCCTTGCACGATCAGTTTGCCGCCCACCACCTTGGCGTTACCGGTCACCCGCGCCTCGCGCTGAACGATGGCTTGACCGCCAATCACGGTCAAATTGCCGTTCAGCACCTCGCCGCGCGGCAGGACATACGTGCCGCCAAAAACCACTTTGTCTTCTTGCAGGCTGCGGGCTTGTACCGGAGCCGGGAGCAATGCTCCGGCGATGGCCACCACTGCCAACAAGATCAACCAACGGAACCAGTTTTTCAGCATGGTACACCTCCATCCACGAAAGGGAACTGTCACGTTTCATCATACCACGAACGGAAGCCCTCGCCTACCGCTTCAGCGGCGTGACCGATGACCATGAACGCTTTGGGGTCGGTTTCGCGCACCAAGGTTTTGAGCGGGCCGATTTCCGAACGGGTCAACACGCAGTATAGCACGGTGCGCCGTCGTCCGGTGTATCCGCCGCGCCCTTCCAGTAGGGTCACGCCGCGCCCCAGGTTGTGCAAGATGCTGGCGGCGATCTCGCCTGGTCGTTCGGTCACCACCACTGCCGTACGCACGACGTGTGAGCCCTCCGTGACCGCTTCGGCAGCCACGCCACTCACGTAGAGTGTGACAATGGCATAGAGCGCCTGGTCCCAGCCGAAGGTCAAACCGGCCAGCAGCATCACCACGGCGTCGGAAAAGAGGTAACTTTGTGAGATGGGGATGTGCCGCCAGCGGGTGAGGATGCGGGCCAGGATGTCGGTGCCGCCGCTGGTGCCGCGTCCGCGGTAGATCAACCCGGCCCCTGCGCCGCCAATCACACCGCCATACAGCACATTGAGCACCGGATCGCTTGTCAGGCCATGCGGCGGCAGGAAAGGCACCAATCCATCTACCAGCACGGAGAACAGCACGGTGGTGTAAGCCGTGCGGACGGCAAACCGCTTGCCGCCCAAAAAGCGCCACCCTAAAGCGAACAAGGGGATGTTGAACGCCAGGGTCATAGCGCCAATCGGCCAGCCGGTGTAATGGTTGATGATTTGCGCCAGGCCGCTGACGCCGCCCGCAGCCAGGCGCGCCGGCACCAGGAACAGGTCCAAAGCCAGCGCCAACAGCAGCGCGCCGATGGTGAGGTAGAAATAGTCGCGAATCTTGGTCAATTTGCGCCCTCCGGCGGGAATTTTCTCTGTTATACCCGAAGTTGCGTTACAATAACAGCATGGAAGTCCAAATTGCGGTTGCCAAAGTGAAGAAATACGCCACTTCCGAGAGCGGCGACACGCTGGAAGTGGTCGAGCGCCCCAACGGTGGGCTTTCGGTGGTGCTGGCCGATGGGCAGAGTTCGGGGCGGGGGGCAAAGCGTGTCTCCAACATGGTGGTACGCAAAGTCATCAGCCTGCTGGCCGAAGGGGTGCGGGACGGCGCGGCGGCACGCGCGGCGTCGGATTACCTGTTCACCGAGCGGCAGGGACGGGTGCAGGCCACGCTCAACATTCTTTCTGCCGATATGCAAACCCGCACCCTGGTCGTGACGCGCAACAATCCAGCCCCCGTGTTGGTGCATGCGGGTGGGCGGCTCATCCGCTTGGAAGAGGAAAGCATTCCGGTTGGCATCTATCGCGGCACCCGCCCGGTGGTCACCGAGTTGCCGTTGGAAGTGGGGATGACGGTCATCATGTTTACCGACGGAATGGTGCATGCGGGCGTTCGTTATGGCCTTCGTCTGGAGATGGAGGCTGTGTTGCAAAGGCTCTATCGCGCCCAGGCCGATGAGGAGGACGAGGAGAACCCGGACGACCAGGTTGCCTCTCCTCCTACTGCCGAACACATTGCGGAAGCGCTGTTGCAGGAAGCCTTGCGGCTGGATCAGGGACGCCCAACCGACGACATTAGTGTGGTGGTGCTTCAGGTGGTGCCCCATCGTGAAGAACCTCGGGTGCGCCGCATGTTGGTCAGATTGCCGCTGTAGGGTGTTGCCATGAAACCGGTGGTTGGTGTGGTCGGCCCGTGCGCGGCGGGCAAGAGCACCCTGATCCGCAACCTTGCCGGGCGCGGCTACCGGCTGAAGCACATCGCCCAGGAGCATTCCTACGTCCCCGACATGTGGCAACGCCTGACGCGCCCCGATGTGTTGATCTTTTTGGACGTCTCGTTCGCCGAATCCAACCGCCGCCGCCCCATGCCCTGGCGGCAGCGCGATTACGAGGAGCAGCAGCGCCGCCTGCGCCACGCTCGCCAGCACGCCGATTTCTACCTGCTGACCGATGGGTTGACGCCCGAAGAGGTCGCCGAACGAGTAGCGGCTTTTCTGGAAGGGCTGGGGTTGCAACCGGAGGGAGAACCTTGAGTCTGTTCCAACGGCTGTTGGCATGGGATGCCGCCTGGTCACGGCGTTTGCGGGTTGCCGAGCGCCCTGGCGTGCTCCGCACGGCGGCGGCCATGCTGGCACATTCCGGCGATTCGTGGTTCTGGTTCGTGGGGTTGGGGCTGGTTTGGCTGCGAGGCGACGCGGCGTGGAAGATGCGCGCTCTGGTGGCGTTGGTGGCCGTTTTCGTCACCGCAGTGGGGGTGATGGCGCTCAAGTTCACCATTCGGCGTCGGCGTCCTGCCGGTGAATGGGGTGGCATTTATCGCGCCACCGACCCGCATTCCTTCCCTTCCGGCCATGCAGCGCGTGCCTTTTTGCTGGCCGTGCTGGCGTGGGGGATGGGCACGGGGTGGCTGGCGGTGGTGTTGGCCGTTTGGGCGCTGCTGGTGGCGTTGGCGCGCGTCGCGATGGGTGTCCATTATCTCTCCGACGTCCTTGCCGGCATGGTGGTGGGGTTGACGATGGGGGGATTGACCCTCGCGCTGATGGGGTGAAAGGTTGGGCTTTTCAATAATGGCCAATTTACCGTATTTTGCCGCGCCGAGGTCGATCTCACCCATCCCCCAGCCGCCTGACGGCGGCTTTCC
>JALSPT010000015.1 GCA_026985785.1 Anaerolineales bacterium | reverse complement strand
TGTCGGGCTGCTTGCACCTCGGCAGGGCCGGTTTCGCCCTTTTGCGCAAGCATAGCCCCTCCTGGGCAAACCAGTGGCAGCAGATATTCCGCCAAAATAGGCAAGCGTGCTACCGCCCGCGCGACTGCCCAGTCGTATTGCGCGCGATGGGTGGGGTTGTGTCCTATTTCTTCTGCCCGAGCAGTGAGCACTTCCACATTTTTTAGTTCCAAGGCTGCCACAATATGACGGCAGAAGTCCGCTTTTTTACCCACGGACTCCACCAGTGTAAGTCGCATGGTGGGGCAGGCAATTTTGAGCGCCAAGCCGGGAAAACCTGCGCCCGTGCCGACGTCGATAACCCGCAACCCATTCAGGCAGGCGGTAGCTCGCAGCACGCTGAGGGAGTCCAAAAAATGCTTGATAAGGATTGCTTCGGGCTCTCGGATCGCGGTCAGGTTGAATCGTTGGTTCCACAACAACAACTCGTCCAAATAACGGCGGAAGGCTTGTTGCTGGGCAGAGGAGAGTTCCAAACCCAGCCACTGACGGGCAAGGCGTGCCAGTTTTTCCATTGCTTCACCTCGCGCAACAAAAAACAGCCCGCCAGGAGGCCGTGCGGGCTGTTTTGAGGGCAAAGGCAGGCGGCCTTGCGTTGGTTGGCAAGGCACACCTGGCGCATTCTGGAGGCGCTACGAAGCTTTCTGTTGAGGGCGAGAGCGCTTATAGCGGTAAGTGATGCGTCCACGGCTCAGGTCGTAAGGCGACATTTCGACCCGCACCCGGTCGCCCAGCAGGATGCGGATGTAGTATTTGCGCATCTTGCCGGACAGGTACGCCAGGATTTCGTGACCATTGTCCAAGCGCACTTTGAACTGTGTCCCGGGCAGCGCTTCAATCACGGTGCCCTCAACTTCGATTTTTTCTTCTGCCATACGATCAACACCTCCAGAGGGTAGGGCTTAGCGCCCTTTTTGGCGCTCTTGCATTTTGCGCAAGCGCCGGCGCATGCGCCGAATTGCCTTTTTCTTTTGCATCCGATTCAACTCGCTTTTGGAAACATACCACCGCTTGCGCCGCACAGCGCTCAAGATGCCGCTTTTCGCGACCTGCTTGCGGAAGCGTCGCAGGAGTTGCTCGGATGTTTCATTGGGGCGTAACACTACGCTGACGGGCAAAGGTCTCACCTCCCTTCTGTGAAAAATTAGGCACCTGAGGGGCATAAAAAACTCGGCTGCGCCGCTTGCACGCTGCCGAGTATGGCAACTTTGCGAAAGGTTAGTGGATATGCCCCGGGACGATCATACCTACTCCTGAGAAAGACCTTAGCCTCAGCAACCGCGGACGCGCAGGGTGATTATACACCCAAACCAGGGGTTTGCCAAGTTTGGTGAAGTTGTGCTCGTGATACAATGGCATTGTTTGCGGCAATGGGGTTGTGTTCAGGGAGATGGGCCATGTTTCGAGGCAATGAGGGAAACCATTTGCGGGCCTGGGTGGCGCTCTCCCGCTGCTGTTGGTGGGTGTTGTTGGTGGTGGGGTTGGTTGGTGCTCTTTTGGGGTTATGGCTATACGAAATCCACCGCGGCTTACCCAACCCTGCCCAGGCTCTGGCCACCCGCCCAGCCATCCCCAGCATACGTATCGTCGACCGCCAGGGGCGCTTGCTCTACGAAGCCTTACCCAACGACGCCCGCTACACCCCTCTCCCGCCTGATGCTATCCCCGCCTGCATCAAACAGGCTACTGTGGCCGTGGAGGATGCTTCTTTTTACCAGAACCCCGGCATCGACCTACGCGGTCTGCTGCGCGCCCTCTGGCTGGATGTGCGCGCCCACCGTGTGGTCGCCGGCGGCAGCACGATTACCCAGCAACTTGCCCGCAATTTGCTGCTCCCGCCCCAGGAGCGCCATCGCCGCACCTTGCGCCGTAAATTGCGGGAAACCCTCCTCGCCTGGCGGCTCACCCGCCGCCTGAGCAAAGACCAGATCCTCACCCTCTACCTCAACACCACCTACTATGGCGGCTTTGCTTACGGCATCGAGGCCGCCGCGCAGACCTTCTTCGGCAAGCCCGCTTCCCAACTTACCCTGCCCGAATGCGCCCTGCTGGCCGGACTACCCCAAGCCCCTTCGGCTTACGACCCCCTTCGCCACCCTAACGCCGCTCGGAGACGCCAAAAGGTCGTGCTCGACCTGATGGTCAAACAGGGCTTTATCACCCCCGCCGAGCGCGATCGCGCCCTCAGTGTACCCCTCACTTTCAATAGCACGCCCTATCCTTTGCACGCCCCCCACTTCGTGTGGATGGTGCTGCAACGCATTCACACCTTGCAGGCCAAGGGACGCCTGCCTGCCGACGAACCACTGGTGGTGCACACGACCCTTGATCTGGACATCCAGGCACTGGCCGAAAGCGCCGTACGCCGTCACCTCCAGGCTCTACAGCGGCGCGATCTGAACGTCAACGATGCAGCGGTGGTGGTGCTCGATGCCCATACCGGTGCGCTGCGCGCCCTGGTCGGCAGCGCCGACTACACCGACCCTGCCATCCGCGGCGCGGTCAACATGGCCGTCATCCCCCGCCCCACAGGCTCGGCTTTCAAGCCGTTCATCTACGCCGCCGCGCTCGACCCACACCAGCCCGAGCCGTGGACGGAAGCCACCGTGCTGTGGGATGTGCCGACCGTGTTCCGCACTCGCGATGGCAAGCCCTATACCCCTGAAAATTACGACCGCCGCTACCACGGCCCGGTGACAATGCGGCAGGCACTAGCCTCCTCGCTCAACATCCCCGCGGTCAAGGCATTGGCGCACGTGGGCCTCCCCACCATACTGGACATCGCCCAGCAGTTGGGGATCACCTCCTTGGAGAATGCCGAGCGCTACGACCTTTCGCTGGCGCTGGGGGGGGGCGAGGTTTCCCTGCTGGAACTGAGCGGGGCTTATGATGCTTTCGTTGAGGGTATTTTCCACCCCGGGTGGTGGCTATACGAAGTCCAGGACCAGCAAAACACTCTCCACTATCACCCCCTCCCGCCTGCCCCTCGACGCGTCTGGGATACGCGCGTCGCCTGGCTGATTTCCGACATCCTATCCGACGACACGGCCCGCGCCCTTGGCTTCCCCCGCCATACTTCCCTGGAAGTTGGTTTCCCCGCCGCCGTCAAAACCGGCACCTCCTCAGCCTTTCACGACAACTGGACGGTAGGGTACACCACCGACTGGGTGGTCGGCGTCTGGGTAGGCAACGCCGATTTTCAAGCCATGCACGGCGTCGACGGCCTCACTGGCGCAGCCCCCATCTGGCACGATATCCTCGTGGGGCTACACAGACAACAGCCGCCCCCCCCTTTCCCCCGCCCACCAGGGCTGGTGCGGCGCGAAGTCTGCACGCTGTCCGGTCTGCTGCCGACCCCCGCCTGCCCCCAAACTCACCTCGCCTGGTTCATCGCAGGCACCGAACCTACCCGCCCCGATGACATCTACCAGCGCATCACGCTTCAAACACCCAATGGCCCCCAAACCATCACTGCGCTCAACCTGCCCCCCATCGCCTGGGATTGGGCACGCGCCCATGGATGGCCACTGGTGCAAGATATACCCTCGGAGGCGAACAACGAGGAGGCACCACCGGTTATCCTTCGCACGCCGCCCGACGGTAGCGTCTATCGCCTCAACCCCGACCTCTCCACCACAGCCCAGAAAATTCCGGTGGAGGCAGAAACCACCTTGCAGCACGCCCAATTGCGGCTGTGGGCCGACAATACGCTCCTGGCCGAATGCCGCGATGCGCCGACGTGCAAGGCGTGGTGGGCCTTGGAAGCAGGCAAACACCACTTTTGGGCCGAGGCCATCCTGCCCAATGGCAAACGGCATCGCTCGGTAGAGGTGACGGTGAGCGTAGAGAAGTAAGCAACGCTCAAAGCCCCATAGGGCGGCTATACGAAAAACGATCAAGAACGATGCCTCCTGAAAAAACCGAGGGGAACTTTCCCCCGCCCCCTTTACCGCCGCAAGCAGGCCTTGCCACCAGGCGGCGCCAGCAACAGGCCACTGCGATAGCGCGCCACCACGTCCATGGCCTGTTCCAGCGCCGGGTTGCTCGGCTGTTTCAATGTCACGTACACCACGGCCACACACTTGCCTTGCAGCGAACGTGCCAGCGCCTCCCCCCAGGCCCGCATATCGGCGTACGGCAAAGGCACCATCTCCGCCAACGAGGCGTCGTAGTGGTACAGCCGTCCATCTTTGAGCACGGGAACGTCCAGTAAATGCGCCGGGCGATTGGTGTAATAGATGGTGCCTTCCATATCGTTGGTCAACACCAAGACGTCCGGCGGCAAGGTACGCACGGCTTTCCATATCTCGGCCTGTTGCCAGCGGAACGATCGCACCGCCACCCCGCCCCAGCGCATGTCATAAAAGGCGTGGTAATCACCCCACAGGGTGAAAGCAAGAAACAACGCCCACAACACCGACCCCGCTGTCAGCGCGATCGGTCGGCGGCGCAAGCATTCCCACGCCGCCACCGCCAACACCAACGAAAGCACCGGTAACAAGGGGGCGAGCAACCGCTTGTCCAACGGCGTGGCCGCATCGACCAGAGTAATCGCCGCCACCAGCGCCCCAAAGTAAAGCACCACAAAACTGCCCCAGCGCCCCACGAACGCGCCACAGGCTTCCTGGTGCCGCGCCGCCCGCCGCCAGGCAAACACCACGACACCCAGCGCCCCTACTACGGCCAACGCTCCCACGAGCATCTCACCGCGGGCATCCAGACGGCAGGCAGTACAAAACCATTCACCCACCGTTTGAAGCGCTTGCTGCCACTTGGCCGCTGAAGGTGGATGCCACAGAAGGCGTCGGTTGGTCGCTGCCCCAGCCGCCAAGCGATTCACTAACAGCAAAGCCCCAACCGGCACCCCCGCGCCCGCCGCCGCTAAGGCAAGATGCTTCCAGCCGCGCGCCAGCCGCCGCTGCCAGACAACCCATCCCATCCACAACAAAGCCCACGCCACCACCGCCAACCCCATCCAGCGAACAAACGTCATCCACGCCGTCAGCAAGCCCACCGCCAATGCGCCGGCCAGCGAGGGATGCTCCTCCCAGCGCATCAGCAGCCACCCCACCAACAAGAGCAACGTGATGAAAAGGGTCTCGGAGCGCGCCCAGGCGTAGATCTCCAGCAAACCACCGCCCACCGCCAACCACAGTGCAACGCCCAACG
>JALSPT010000014.1 GCA_026985785.1 Anaerolineales bacterium | reverse complement strand
AGATTATACCGCCCTTCTTTTCAATTCGTTGTATAATGGGCGTTGGATTGTCTGACCATTTGCTCGAAGGAGGAGGTCTTGCAAGAAACGCCAGCACCTCGCATCGTGTGGTGGGAACACTTTCTGGACCGGGTGCATGCCTCGGGAATGCTTGCCTGGTTGTTGTTGGCGGCGTTGATCGGCGCTGGAACGGCCGTGGGGGCGGTGTTTTTCATTGAGTTGATTTCGTGGGTGGAGCGGGGGTTGTATTTTCATCTGCCGAAGGTATGGCCTGAACTTGGCCGTGGCTGGTACATCGTGGCGCCGGTGTTGGGTAGCCTGATAGCGGGGCCTATCATTGCTTTTTTTTCGCCGGAGGCCAAAGGGCATGGGGTGCCTGAAGTGATGGAGGCCATTGCCTTGCGGGGGGCACGCATTCGCCCGCGGGTGGTGGTGGCGAAAGTGGCTGCTTCGGCAGCCTGCATTGGCTCCGGTGGTTCGGCGGGGCGCGAAGGGCCGATCGTGCAGGTGGGCGCGGCCTTCGGCTCCACCCTGGCGCAATGGCTCCATTTTTCCGAAAGCCGCACTCGCAACCTGGTGGCTGCGGGGGCTGCTGCCGGTATCGCCGCCACCTTCAACGCCCCCATCGCCGGGGTTCTGTTCGCCCTGGAGGTCATTTTGGGCGAAATGGCGTTGCGCGACCTGAGCAGCGTCGTGCTCTCAGCGGTGATGGCCAGCACGGTCGCCCGCATGTTCCTGGGGAATCGTCCGGCTTTCAGCATTCCCTTTTACGCCACCCGCAGCCCGTGGGAAATTTTGATTTATCTGCTGCTGGGTGTACTGGGGGCGGCTGTTGGCGTGGCTTTCATTCGCGTGCTGTATTTCACCGAAGACCTTTTTGATCATTGGAACTTCCCGTCCTGGGCCAAACCTGCTGCTGGGGCACTGCTGCTGGGCATTTTAGGCTTTGTCTATCCCCAGGTGTTGGGTCTGGGCTTCGTCCCAACCGATGAACTGCGGCTGGATGTGCCGCTGCATCAAAATTTGCCCCATGTGTTCGGTTCGGGCTTTCCCGTGATTGAAGATGCCCTGCTGGGCAACCTCTCGTTGACGCTGATGGTGGCTTTGGTGGTGCTTAAATTGGTGGCAACCTCGTTGACGCTGGGGGCGGGCAACTCCGGTGGCGTGTTTGCGCCGGCGCTGTTCATGGGTGCGATGACAGGGGGCACGTTTGGCTGGGTGGTGCACAAGTTGCTGCCCACCATTGCCGCCGGTGCGGGCTCTTATGCCACGGTGGGAATGGCCGCTGTGTTCGCTGCCGCGGCACGCGCTCCGCTGACCGCCATCATGATCGTGTTTGAGCTGACAGATGATTATCGTATCTTGCTTCCCTTGATGGCTGCCGTCGTGGTTGCTGTGGTGGTGGCCGAGCGGATGGAACCGGAATCCATCTACACCCTCAAACTGGTGCGGCGAGGCATTCGGTTGTTCCGCGGGCGCGACATGGATGTGCTGGCTTCGGTCAAGGTGGCCGAGGTGATGGAGCCCAACCCCATCACCGTCTCGCCCGATATTCCGGCCAGCAGCCTGGGGGGGCTTTTCCTGCAGACCAACACGCATGCCTTTCCCGTGGTGGACAACCGTGGTAATCTGTGGGGCATTGTCTCGTTGGCCGACTACCGGCGTGCTACAGGGAAGAATGGCCACCCCGATCCCCATCTCAAGGTGCGCGACATCGCCGTCCGGTCGGTGGTGGTAGCCTATCCGGAAGAAACCCTGCGCGACGTCGCGCAGCGGATGGCGCCGCGTGATATCTCCCGCCTGCCGGTGGTGGATCGCAAAAACCCGCACAAACTGCTGGGTGTCATCCGACGCAACGACATCATCCACGCCTACGAACTGGGGATGGTGCGGCGTGGTTTTGCCGTGGGTGAACTGCCGGGTGCACCGCCGGGCACTTCGGTGGCCCGCTTCGTCGTCGCCCCCGATTCGCCCCTGGTGGGCAAAAGCCTGGCCGAAATCCACATCCCCGACGATTTCCTGCTCATCCATATCGAACGCGGCGGCCAAACGGTGCTTCCCCACGGCGATACCGTGCTGGCCGCGGGCGACACCCTCACGCTGTTGGCGCGGCAGGATGACGCTGAAGCCCTGGAGCACCTCTGGGAAACGCTCAATGCCCCTCCCGAAGCCGCCCCGCAGCAGGAGGAATCGCCGCCGCCAGCAACCTGAAAAGAGCCAGCCGAAGCATTTTGCATAGGGAAGCCGCGGCATCTTGCCGCGGCTTTTGTGCCCAAAAAGCAGCCCTTTCCTCCCCCTGTTGTTTCGTCAGATGGTATAGAATAAAATCGTCTTTCACCCCTTCTCGCAAAGGATGAAACCATGACCGTTTCACCTTATATTCAAGATTATTATCCCGACGATTTGGCCTGGTGCTACGGCTGTGGGCGCTACAACCAGCACGGTCACCACTTCCGCACCCGTTGGGATGGCGAAGAGACAGTCACCCGCTTCACGCCGGAGCCTTATCACATTGCCATTCCGGGCTTCGTCTATGGCGGCCTGCTGGCCTCGCTCATCGACTGCCACAGCACCGGCAGCGCGGCGCTGGCAGCCTATCGCGCCGCCGGGCACGAGCCGGGAGACGACGCCCCGGTGCCGCGCTTTGTCACCGCCGCGTTGCATGTCAACTACCTCAAACCTACCCCGCTGGGCGTGCCGCTCGAGGCCCGTGGCCGGATCAAGGAACTCAAAGAGCGCAAGGTTGTTGTAGAAACGACGGTCTATGCCAACGGCGAGCCTTGTGTCACGGGCGAAGCGGTGTTGGTGAAGATGCCCGAACACATGGTGCCGAAAGACCTTCCTACCCCACCCAAGGCATGAAGTCGGCGCGCCCGCAGGCGCGCCTTTTTGATTCTCCCTACAAGTTTTGTTCAGGAGGACATCATGGATTTTTCTTTCAGCCCGGAACTCAAGATGTGGCGCGAGGCCGTTCACGATTTCGCCGCCAAGGAGATCAAGCCGTTCGCTGCCGAGTATAACGAACGGGAAGAGACCATGTGGCCTGCATTGCAAAAGGGCGGCGAGCAATTGGGGTTGTTGGGGATGAGCGTGCCGGAGGCCTATGGCGGCAGCGCGGTGGATCCGTTGGCTTTTGCCGTGGCGATCGAAGAACTCGGCTGGGCCGACGGCGGCACGGCGCTGGTGGTTGCTGCCCACAACGGCTTGGGCTGTGCACCGATCGTGATGTTCGGCAATGAGGAGCAGAAAAAGCGCTTTCTCCCCCGGGTGACAGGTGGGCAACCCGGCCGGCTGGCTGCTTTGGCGCTCACCGAGCCCGATGCCGGTTCCGACCTCAAGGGCGTGAAGACCCACGCAGAGTTGGAGGGCGACCACTGGGTGATCAACGGCAGCAAAATGTGGATCACCAATTCCGGCGATGCCGACTACATCGTGACCTTGGTGCGCACCTCGCCGGAGCGCAGCAGCCACAGCCTTAGCCTGATCGTGGTGCCCACCGGCACGCCGGGGTTGCACGTGGGGCCGCCAGAGAAGAAGATGGGGTTAGGCACCACCCACAGCCATGCCATCACCTACGAGAACGTGCGTGTGCCGCGCGAAAACCTGCTGGGCGAGGTGGGGCAGGGCATGTACCAAACCCTGCAGGTGTTGGATGGTGGCCGCATTAGCATCGGCGCGCTGGCTCTGGGCATTGCGCAGGCGGCCTTCGAAGAGGCTGTGGCCTACGCCAAGCAACGCATCACCTTTGGCAAACCCCTCTCGGCGCGGCAGGCTATCCAGTTCATGCTGGCCGACATGGCCACCGAAATCCACGCCGCCCGGCTAATGGTTTACCACGCCGCCTGGCTCAAAGCCCAGGGTAAGCCGTTTACCCACGCAGCAGCCATGGCCAAGCTTTTCGCCTCCGAAATGGCCGAGCGGGTCACCCGCAACGCCATTCAAATTCACGGCGGCTATGGCTACAGCCGTGAGTATCCGGTCGAGCGGATGTATCGCGACACCCGTTTGATGACCATCGGCGAGGGCACCAGCGAGATCCAGCGGCTGGTCATTGCCCGACGGGTGGTCAGCAGCATGGCAGGGTTGTTCTAAACCATTCCTGGAGAGTGAAAAATCCCCGTGGTTTTTCGCCACGGGGATTTTTGTGTTCTGCTGGGGGTCATTTGCGGTTGAGATACCATTTGTAGACGTAATACCAGATGATGGCGATGATGGCAGCCAACCCCCAGATGGGGAAACCGGCTTTGATGGCCAGCCACCAGTTGCGGTTGCTAAAGATGCCCAAATAGGCGGTCACCGCGGCAAACACGATGACGAAGGTGCCAAAGAGCCAAAAGCGCATGAGGTCGAGCAGATGTTCTTTGTCCATCAGGATTCCTCCTTGCTTGGGAAGTGGAAAAGCACAGTGTGAGTTTAGCATATTTTTCCGTATCATACCGCGAGCAAAAGTTGTCATTTTTCGGCTGCAGGGACGAACTGGCGGTAGGTTGCCCATACTTGCGGGGCTTTGTCGCGTGCTTCTTCGGTAATGCGTTCCTCGTCCAAGGTGAGCAACTGGCGGTTGCGCATCAGTACCTGGCCGGCCACGATCGTAGTGGTGATCATCCGCTCGTAAGCGCCGAAAACCAGATGCCACGGTAGATTGCCCGCCGTGACGGGCGTGTGGGGGTGGAAATCCACCAGGATGATGTCGGCAGCCGCGCCTTCCGCGAGCACGCCCAGCGGTGCAGCGGGGAAGTAGAGGTTGGCGAGAGCGCGATTGTTTTCGATCAGGAGGCGCATCACGGTGTCTGCACCCATCCGCCGCGGGTCGCGGGCCGCCAGTTTGTGAAGCATGTAGGCAAAGCGGGCTTCTTCCCACATCGCGCTGGGGAAGCCATCGGTGCCCAGCCCGACGCGGATGCCCAGGCGCAGCATCTCCTCCACGCGCGCCGCGCCCACGGCGTTGTTCATGTTGGAGCGCGGCTGATGGGTCACCCAGGTGCCGGTCTCGGCCAGCAGCGTCATTTCACGGGCATCCACATGCACGGCGTGGGCCACGATGGTGCGCTCGCCGAGGATGCCGTGGCGGTACAAGCGGTCGACTACCCGTGTGCCGGTGCGCCGGAGGCTGTCGTCCTCGTCCGATTCGTGCTCGGCGACGTGAATGTGGAAGCCCACTTCGTCGGGGCAGGCCGCGCGGGCCGCGTCCAGCGTGTCTTCATCCAGGCTGAGGCTGGCGTGGAGGCCAAAAGTGGCCGCCAGGCGCTGTTGGGGCGTACCGAAATCGCTCTGACGGCGCACGGCCTCGGCAAAGCGGACGTTCTCGGCGATGCTTTCGCGCGCGCTGGC
>JALSPT010000013.1 GCA_026985785.1 Anaerolineales bacterium | reverse complement strand
CAGCACCTGGCCGGGCTGCAACGCGGCTTTGGCCTGCTGCGCCGCCTCGCCGACGCAATCCTCGGCAAAGGCGACGGGCAGCCCCAAGAGTTCGGCCAGATGAGCAGCCACCGGGCGCAGCGAAAGATCGGGCACGCGCTTGCCCTTCGGACGCCCCAAATGGGACATCAGCACCACCGCCGCCCCCTGCTGCAGCAGGTATTCGAGGGTGGGGATGGCCGCCCGAATGCGGGTGTCGTCGGCCACCCGCCCATCTTTCAACGGAACATTGAAATCCACCCGCACGAGCACTTTCTTGCCAGCGACGTCCACGTCGCGCACGGTTTTCTTGCGGAACATGATCGACCTCCAAATAAGCAGGGGTGTGTTGGCTGGCTCAGGCTTCCTGCCGGGCGCCGGGCGGCGGCCAATGCCAGGCCGAGCCGGGCGGAAAAGGCGTCGCGCCGCGGGGGAAGCCGAACCCCGCCGCGCCCGGATGCCCACCGCCGCCGAATTTGCGGGCAATCTCCGAGACATCCACCTGGTCGGAATACAGGGTGACGAAGGTGTACAGTTCGTCGTTGTGCCAGGCATCGGCGTAGCAATAGCCCAAGGTGTAGCCCCGTTGGCGGATGTATTCCCCCATCTCGCCGCTGCCGCGGGCGTTGACGGCCAAGGTGCGGTGCCCCTCGAAGACCACCTCGAAGCCCTTGTTGTCCACCGTGCGGCGCACCTCGCGGAGGCGGCTGGTGTGCAGGATTTCGCCGCGGCTGAGCAGGCGTTGCAGGGCAGCGGGGTCGTCGTCCAGCAAAGGCTGCCAGAGGGCGTCGTTGCAGGGCGAAGTGTCTTCCTCGGCGTACAGGCCGGCGTTGAAAGCGCCGGTATCGGCCTCAGCCCAGCGCCAGATGTCGCGGTCGCCGATGAGCACCACGGCGCGCGGCACCGGCTGGTCGGGGAAGAAGAAGCGCCAGGTGAGCACACAGGCCGCCTCCGAAGTATCCCGCAGGCCGGGCCAGCCGCGCTGCTCGGCTTCCGCGGCCAGCGCTTCGAGGGAAGTCTTGTGATGGTCGATCCAGATGAACTCCCGCCCTGCGGCCAGGCGGCGCATGGTTTCGGGCGGCAGGGAAAAATCGACCACCACCACCCGCTGGGCTTCCTCGACGGTCTCCCAGGGCACGGGGTCGCCGTAGTTCATTTCGTGACAGGCGGTTTCGGGGCCGTAAAAGCGGCGCACGATGGCCGCGGAAGCGCGGCCATCGGCGTCGTTGTGGTGTAAGCAAAGGGTAGACATGAGATCTCCAGCCTTCGGTCGTCAGGTGATCACACGGTGCCGCGCACGCGGAAGGGTGCGGCTTCGCCCTGGGGTGCCTCCCACTCGGTCTCCACCGCGGTGACGTAGGCCATGGCCGGCCCACGGCGCAAGGCTTCGAGAAAGGCTTCCACGACCGAGCGTGGCCCTTCGGCCACCACCTCCACCGTGCCATCGATGCGGTTGCGCACCCAACCGCGCACGCCCAGCCGCCGTGCGGTTTGCAGAGCGAAGTTGCGGTAGCCCACACCCTGCACCCGCCCGCGCACGGTGGCGTGCAGGCGTGCTTCGTTCATCGCAGGCGAGGTCATCGCATCCTCCTTAGCGCCCATAGAGCACACTCTGGTCATCGGCGTACAGCAGCCGCCACCCCTCGGCAGGCAGCGCCTCGGCCAGGGGGGCGTCGCCTCGGATGAGCACCAGCCGGACATCCCAATAATCCAACACACCTTGCCAGCCCGGCTGGGCGCGCATCACCCGCACCACCTGCTCCAGAAAGTCATCGCCGTACAGATCGGCGCGCCCATCCACAAAGACGGGGTAAGCGGGCAACGCCCACGTGAGGTAGCCGCCCCAATTGTAGTCGTTGAACAGGTGGCCGGGCGGGTGGTGCTGCCGGAGATATTCTACCGCGCCCACGGGGTAATTGCGTGCCGTCAGCGTGGCGTTGACAGAAGGCAACGCGAAGACACCCGCTTTTCCAAAAGCCGCCAGCGCCATCAGAGCCACCAACGCCAGGTTGAGGCGCGGGTGCGGACGGGTTTGCTCCTTCACCTTCCAAACAGGCAGCCGCCAGGCGGCATGCTGAAACACGGTTTCCCATGTTTGCGCCAGGATGGGGGCCGTCACCACGGCAAACACATCCACATTGCGCTGCCAGTTGAGCACCATGTGCACCATGCCTGCGGCCAACAAGCCTGCTTCCAGCCGCCAGCGGCGCGCCGACCACCCTGCCCCCAGCACCAACAACAGCAGCATCACCAAAAGCGGCAGGAAAATCGGGCGGTGGAAATCGGGCGATTGCCACTCGGCGATGAGGGCTTTGGTGGCTTTCATGTGGAGGGTATAGAAGGGATAACGCAGCATCTCCGCGCCGTAGGGATTGAGCAGCATCGCGACGACCAGCAGCGCGCCCACAGCGGTCAATTGGACCGCGGGGCGGCAAGAAGGGCGCTCAGCCGCCAGCACACATCGCCCCCAAGCCGCCACAAAATACACCCCCCACCACACTACCCCCAGAATGTAGCCGCCGTGGCTGTTGACCCAGAGCACCATCAGCATCGGCAGCGCCCACAATGCCCAACGATGGCCAGCGCGCCAGCGTTCCAGCAGGTAGATGAACAGCGCCGTCAACAACACGGTCATCAAGAAAGGGCGCGCCATCCAGTGGGGCGACGCGGTCAGCGCCCCCAGCAACACGAAAGCCGCCTTCAACAGCGGATGGGCTTTGGCCGTAGCCCATACAACCGCAAAAGTCAGCGTCACCATCCCCGCCGTCCAGAGATTGAGCATTCCCAAGCCGCCAAGACGGTACAGGCCGTACATCCACACCTCGATCACGCCGCCGGGATAATGCCAGGGTGCGCCGGCTTTGGTGAAAGAAAAAGGATCCACCATCGGCAGAGCCTTGTGTTGCCAGATCCACGCCCCGGCGCGCAAGTGCCACCAGGTATCAGGGCCGATGGTGTAACGGGCAGCAATGAGGAATACCAGCAACAGGGTAAGCATGGCCACCAGGCGGTCCAGATTGCGACGGACGTCGTCATTCTCCATGCGTTTGCTCCTTACAAGCGGGCAGGAAGGTTTCGGGGGCAAGCGGGACGCTCAAGGCGTAGAACACGCGGTAATCGCTCACGGTGGCCTCTTGCCAGGTCAGACCGTGGACGGCAAAGGCGCGCCGCAAGCAGGCTTCCAGGGGCGGGCGGTGCAGCGTGGCGTAAGCCACCCGCGGCGCGGCGGCTACCAAGGCATCGTAGGGTGGGTAGCGATCATCGCGGGGCGTATAGCGCAAGTCTTCATGATACGGCAAACGAGGGACGAAGATCAACCGCTCATCCGAGAGAAAAGCCAGCGGGTAGGCCGCCCAATAGGTGGTGTAGCCGCGGGTTTCGCCGTGGGCGGCGAGAAAGGCGGCCAGGCGGGCGTTGGCATCGGGATGCACGCGGGCATCGGGCGCGAACTGGGTGGTCAGGCGGTAGGGGTTGGCGGCGGCCTGCGCCGTGCTCGCGGCATGAAACAAAATCAGCAGCCCCAGCACTGCCCAACCCACGGCGCGGCCGCGCCAGCGCAGCCGCGCCAGCCAGCCGCCCAGCCCCACGGCAGCCATCTGAGTGAGGGGCAGGAAATAGCGCCCCGAGGGGTCAGCGCCGAAGGAAGTGAACACAAAACCACCCACCACCGCCAGCGCCACGCCTAAGAGCGGCCACGCCGTCGCCGAAAGGTGGCGGCGCACCTGCCAGAGCGCCATGGCGCCCCAGGCATACACCGCCGCAACGAGCACCGCCAGCGGCCCAACCAACAGGCCCACATCCCACGGCGGGCGCAACCCAAGCGTCACCGGCAGGCCGAGCAGCAGGAAATACACCGTGTGGCGCAGGATACGAGCAGGCCAGGCGCCGCCCTCCACGGCAATGGCCGAGCCGGTCAATTCACGCACCAGCGCCACCCAACCGTGATGCAAGCCGTAAAGCCACCACGGTGCGGCCCCGATTACGCCGCCCACCACCGCCGCACCCAGCAAAGCAAAAGTTTGCCGCCTCCCCTTCCGCCGCCAGCGCCACAGCAGATACAGCCCCGCCGACGCGGCATACACCAAGGTCAGGCCAAACGCCCACAGCCCCAGCCCAGCCAGCAAGCCCCACAGTGCTGCCCCAAGCGGGCGTTCCCCCCAGCGGCTGAGCGCCAGCAACAGCAGCGCCGTGCCGATGAGCAGCGCCTCCCCGTAGCCGCCCAGGCTGACCGTGGTGTAGAGCGTCATGTTCACCGTGGGCACGGCCAGCAGCAGCGCGGTAGCTATCGCTGCCCGCCCGTCCCCCCATACCTCTCGCGCCAGCAGGGCGCTGAGCGCAATGGTGCCGCCGTAGAGCAGCGCCTGCACCGCCCGGATGACCCACACATGCACGCCCGCGAGGGCAAAGCCCCCCGCGACCAGAAAGGCATCCAAACTGCCCATATAGGCCTGGCCGTAGAAAAAAGTCGGGCGCTCGCCGGCCAGAATATGGCGCGCCATCAACCCCACCACCGCCTCATCGGCGTGGAAAGGAAAAGCCTGGTTCCCCAGCCAAAAAGCCTTCCATCCCCACGCCAACGCCACGGCTGCCGTTACCCATAACGCCCATCGCTGCGCTCGCATGGGGTAATTGTATCCCATCTATAGCCGCTGGTGCATCTCATGGCATCACACCCAAAAAGCGCAACGCGTAGAGTGCATCTTCGTAGCGGGGATTGGCCTCGAGAGCAGCCCGAAATTCGGCAATCGCTTCGCGCTTTTTCCCCAGGCGGTAAAGTGCCCAGCCGCGCCAGAGGTGGGCTTCCTCGGAGTTAGGCGTGACTTTTAGCGCGTAGTCGGCGAGGTTGAGCAGGTCGTTGAAGCGCGCCGTGTGAAAGTAGGCGATGAAAGGGCCAAATTGATAGCGCAAAAAGCGTTGCGGCAGCCCGAGTTTCAGGGCTTTGTCGTAGGCCTGGGCTGCCTCGCCATAGCGTTCAAAGTAAAGCAGGTTGGTGCCCAGGTTGAACCACGCGAAAGCATCATCGGGGTCGGCTTGCGTGGCAGCACGCGCTTTTTCCAACGCCCGCGTGCGGTTGGTGTCGGTGTTCCAATCTTCCCCCAGCAGGCGCTTGATCTGCTCCAGTCGCCCGTTGGGGAAAACCAGGATGTAAACGAAGTTGAACGCCTCCCAATTGCGGCGCAGTTCGTCGTAAGCCACACGGCGGTCGGGGCCGCGAAACGAGTCCTGGGTGACGAATTCGCTCGTGGCGTCGTCGTAGCCGGTGATGAGCAGGTAATGTGCACCCCACTGGTCGTCGTTGGGCCAGTATTTTTCCCGGAAGTGCATACTCTCCTCGATCATCACCGGCATACCTGCGGCGATCACCCTCTTGAGCACTGCCAAATCCCCACCCACGCGATAGATGGCGCTCATACCACGCACGCGGGTATTGACGAAGCCCACCAGTTCTTCCACGTTGACATTGCGATCGCCTCGCTTGGGCTTGACCACGCGAGAAATATCGTACTGGTCGCCCTGCCAGCCCCACCAGCGGAGGTAAAGGGCTAAGGTGGTGGGGCCGCAGTCGTTCCAGTCCTGTGATTCCCACTTGGGGGGCTTGAGCAACACCTGAGGGGGCAGAGGCGTGGGGGAGGGCGTCGGTGTGGCGGTTGGGCCGGGGGTTGGGGAAAGCGTGGGCGTCGGCGTGGGGGAGGCAGGGAGCGGCGTGGCTGGCATCGCCGTGCCAACAGGCGCGGCTTCCTGGGGGGCAGGGGGCGCAGCGGGCACAGGGTGCAGCAGCATTCGCAGGGTGGTTTCCGCTGCATCCACCCGCCAAGCCAGGCGGCGATGAACCGGCGGCAGCCAGTAAATCCCAACGAGCACAATCAGCGCGCTCAGCACGCCCAAAAGAAAACGGTGCCAAAAAGGTCGCAACATAAATGTGGTATCCTTTAATGCTACGATTCTACCATTCTTGCGGTGTTCCATGCGCTATTACATTTGGACCATTGGTTGCCAGATGAACGTCGCCGACTCGCACCGGGTGGCCTCGGCCCTGGAACGACTGGGCTACACCGAAGCCGCGCGCCCGGAAGAAGCCGACGTCGTGGTGCTCAATACCTGTGCAGTGCGCCAAAGCGCCGAAGACAAGGCCTATGGCCGCCTGATGTCGCTCAAGCCCCTGAAGCAAAAGCGCCCCCAGATGGTCATCAACATGATGGGCTGCGTGGTCGGCCTGAAAGGCCACGACCGCCTGAAGCAACGCTTCCCCTTCGTGGATGTGTTTTCCCCGCCTTCCGACCCCGGCCCGCTGCTTTCCTACCTCGCGCAGCACGAGCACAAAGCCTTCGAGGAAGCCGAAACCGCCCGCCGCTTCGCGCTGCAAGACGGCGACCTGGTGTTGCCGCGCGCCTTGCGGGGCAAACTGGTGAGCGAACACGTGCCCGTGGTGCTGGGTTGCTCCCATGCGTGCACCTACTGCGTGATTCCCTACCGGCGGGGGGTGGAGCGCAGCCGCCCGCCCGAAATCATCCTGGCCGAGGTGCGCTCGCTGGCCGCCCAGGGCGTGAAAGAAATCACCCTGTTGGGGCAAATCGTCGATCGCTACGGTAAAGACCTGGAAGGCGTGAACCTGGCCTGGCTGCTGCGCCGGGTGCACGAAATCGAGGACATCGAACGCATACGCTTTTTGACCTCCCACCCTCTGTGGATGACCGACGAACTGCTGGAAACCGTGGCCGCACTGCCCAAAGTGATGCCGCACATCGAAGTGCCCGTCCAGGCCGGAGACGACGAGGTGCTGGCCGCGATGCGCCGCGGCTACACGGCAGAAGATTACCGCCGCCTGGTGGCAAAAATCCGCAAAATCATCCCCGACGTCGCCATCGCTACCGACGTCATCGTGGGCTTCCCCGGCGAGAGCGAAGCGCAATTTCAGCGCACCTACGACCTACTGGCCGAACTGCGCTTAGACGTGGTACACCTGGCGCGCTATTCCGAGCGCCCCGGTACCTTAGCGGCGCGCAAACTGCCCGACGACGTGCCCGAAGAGGAAAAGATGCGCCGTTTCCGCCTCATCGAAGCCTTGCAGGAACGCATCAGCGCGGAAATCAACAGCCGTTACCTGGGCGAAAAGGTGCCAGTGCTGTTCGAGGAAAAGGCCAAAGGCCGCTGGCGGGGGCGCACGCCGACCAACAAACTGGTCTTCGTGGAAAGCGAGCGCGACCTGCGCGGTAAAATCGAAGAGGTGCTCATCACCTGGGCGGGGCCGTGGTCGCTGCTGGGGCGGTTGGCGGCAGAGGTTGCCCGCCCTGACCCGCAGGCCGTGCTGCCTTGAGGAGGCGTTGCCGTGCGCTTCGATGAATTGAACTGGATGGACGTCGAGCGGTATCTGGAACACGAGGACCGCTTGATGCTGGTGCTGGGCGCGTGCGAGCAGCACGCGTATCTCAGCCTGGCAACCGACGTCAAAGTGCCCCTGGCCCTGGCCGACGCCGCGAGCACCCGCACGGGGGTGCTGGTCGCCCCGCCGCTCAATTTCGGCGCCTCGCCTTACTTCCTCGCTTACCCCGGCACCATCAGCCTGCGCCTGAGCACCTTGCTGGACGTGGTCGAAGACATGGTGCGCTCGGTGTATGGCTACGGCTTCCGGCGGCTGTTATTCCTGAACGGCCACGGCGGGAACATTCCGGTGCGCGGGCGGCTCTACGAACTGGCTTCCCAGATGCCCGACCTCCGCATTGCCTGGTACGACTGGTGGCTTTCCGACACGGTCAAGCAGGTGGCCGAAAAGCACGGCCTGCAACCCGCCCACGCCAACTGGCTGGAAGCCTTCCCTTTCACCATCGTGGGCGACATGCCGCAGGAATACAAGGCGCCGCCGAAAGTGCCGGGGCTGTTGAGCGCGCAGGAAGCCCGCAAGGTGTATGGCGACGGCTCGTTTGGCGGGCCGTATCGTGCTCCTGAAGCCGTGATGGATGAACTCTTCCGAGAAGCGCTACAAGACGTGCTTACCTTACTCACCTTTTCATAAGCCCACCACACCCGGCGTGGGGCAGCAAGCGTCGGGAAAACACCGTTCCTACTGGCAGGCACATCCCTATAGCAAGGCGCAACTCCTGTTTATGAACCAACCTCTCGTCGCCTCGCAAGATACGCTGACGCAGGCTTTCACCCGACAACATGGGATGAAAGCCCTGGAAGAGGCTTTGCGATCCCAGAACACCGTGGCGGTGATGTTTCTGGACATCGATCATTTCAAAAGCATCAACGACGCATTCGGCCACGCCGCAGGCGACGAGGCACTTCGTTTTACCGCCCAACGCATTGCCGAGATCGTAGGCGGCCAGGGCACCGTGGCACGCTATGGGGGAGACGAATTTTTGGTCGTGTTGCCCAACCTGGACAGCGAACAAGCCTCCCAAATTGCCCGGCAAATTCTCAAAATCTTCAAAAAACGGACTGTCTCGAGAGCCTATCCTCTCCATCTACGTCTCAGCATTGGCCTCGCGCAGGCACCACAAGATGGAACCTCAGCCCATCAACTGGTGCATGTGGCCGACCAGCGACACTACTACGCCAAACACAGCGGGGGGCATCGTTGCGTCCTCACCGATCATCTGGCCACGCGCGAGTTGATTGCCATGCCGCGCCGCCCGGTGGGCCCTCGTGAGCAGCTGGCCGAACTGCACCGGCAAATGCAGGCTCTGCTCTCCCACCCTTCCGGCGTCATTCGGATTCAAAGCGCCCCCCAAGGAGGCGCGCAAAGTTTCCTCGAACAGGCTATTGCCATCGCCCAGTTGCAAGGGTATCAGGTGCTCCACGTCCAGGGCTCACCTGCCCTCAGACTGCGCCACCTGGGGGCAATGAGCGACGCTTTCCAGCAACCATTTGCCAACACAGAGCCTTTCCCACAGATGGAAACCCCCGCCGATTTCGTTGACGCTTTCATTCGCCTGGCGCAAAACACCCCCCCACCCCGCAAAATGCTGTTCGCCGTGGCCGACGCCGACTGGCTGGACGAGGCCAGCGAGGAACTCCTGCAATATTTTCTCAACCACCGCGCCACGTTCGAGCAAGTTGCCCTGGTCTACACCACTGCCAGCACAGCCCACGCCCATTTTCGCGCACCGATGCTTGCCAACATTGCCGTTCCCCCTCTCAATCTTCACGAAGTGGAAGCCTGGATCCGTCATGCCTTGCGATGGGAGCCACCCAAAGACTTCTTGCAATGGGTCTGGGAACAAACTCAGGGCCTCCCGGGGAAAATATACCCCCTGCTGCGAGCATTGCTCCGCAAAGGCTTCTTGCAGCCTCAACAGAAAGGATGGCATTGGATTCCACCCCAAGAATGGCATCCTCTTCCCGAGACAACGCCCCACCTGCCGAAAGTAGGCGTCTCCGCCGATCTACCCATATTGATTGGCCGCAACGGCGCTTTGCGAGAACTGCGCTCCATGGTGGGAACGTTCCCCCTCATCACCGTCACCGGCCCCGGCGGCGTGGGCAAAACCCGTCTGTTGCAGCAGCTGGCCCTTGAAAGCCCACCACACTTCAACGGCGGCGTCCATTACCTTTCCCTGCACGCCGGCGACGCGGCGCGCCTTGTAGCCCAATTAGCCCGAGCGGTCAATTTGCCCTCCCCTTCGTTTCAATCGCTCGACCGCCTCACAGAATACCTTCACACACGCCAGGTGCTGCTCATCCTGGATGGTTTCGAGCAACTCTTAGAAGCGACACCCATTTTAAACGCCATTGTCCGCGCTGCTCCTCGCGTCCGGCTCGTGGTTGGTAGCCGTCAACGGCTGCATTTGCCTGAAGAGCGCATCCTCTCCCTTTCGGGACTTTCGACCACATGGAATGGCCAAGCACCTTCCCCCGCTGGCTACCTCTTCTATTATCACATCCGCAAGAGCGGAAAAGATTTTCCTCACGGCAACAAGGCATTTCACCGCAAAGTGGAAGAAATTGCCCGCCGCGCCAACGGCTCCCCTATCGCTTTGAAAGTGATCGCCTCGTGGAGCAACTTGCTCTCCCTGGACGAGATATTAGCACAACTGAACACCACGAACGGACGCGCCAACCCCCTCACCCAGGTACTGGATGCTTTTTGGTCCTTGCTTTCCAAGGACGAACAACGGCGCGTGGCATTGCTCTCCCTCTTCCGCGGGGGTTTCGACCGCGACGCGGCGCGCTACGTCGTCGATGCATCCCCCTTCCTGCTCGAAGCCCTGGCAAACAAGGCCTACCTCATTCGCGGACGAGACGGCTACTTTTACCTCCCCTCTCTCCTGCGGCAATATGCCTCGAACCGCCTGGTGCACTTTTCTCAAGCCCTGGCCTCAGCCCATCGCCGTCACGCGGAATGGTACCTGCGCCATCTGCCCCAAAAGTCGGGCGCCCTTTCCCCGGTCGAGCGATGGGGATTTGTAGCCAGTGAAGCCCAGATGTCCGACGTGGTCGCCGCCTGGCGCTGGGCTTTGGCACACCGGGAAACCTCGCTGCTGGCCGAGGCAGCTCCCTGGGTGTTCCCATCAGTCGGCGATGTCAATCGCTTCGTAGAAGCGCACGACTTATTGAAAGAAAGCCTTCAGGCCTTGCGGAAATACCCTCCTGGGCGGCGAGACAAACGCTATTTCACGTTGCGCACGCATCTGGAAATCAGTTACGCAGAGTTCCAATACTACCTGGGAGATTACACCACCGCCCGCCACATCCTCACCCGTGCCAATCGCTGCTGGCTTCCTTTCCTTCCTCCACCCCATCAAGCCTATTTGCTCCTCACTCGCGCCCGCCTTTGCATTGCCAATGGTGCTTACGACCACGCCGAAGCCCTGCTTCTGCAAGCAAAGCAGATCTACGAACAACTGGAAGCCCGCCCCCTATTGCTCAATGTCCTCAACGCTCTCGGCGCGCTGACTTACAACCAGAGGAATTGGTCGCAAGCCCGCCAATACTTCGCCCATGCCCTGGATATCGCCCAAACACTTCAACGCCCAAAAGCCATTGCGGCCATACTCAACAACCTCGGCAACATCGCATGGCAAGAAAACAAGTTGCAAGAAGCAGAAACATTGCTCCAAGAGGCGTTGGAACACATGAAAGGGCAGGTAGCGCCCAGCCTGATGGCTTCTATCCTGGACACTTTGGGGCGTGTGCATAGCGCCAAAGGATCGCCTCTTCAGGCCCTCGACGAGCTGGGAGAAGCCGCCCAACTGGCGCTGGAAGCCGCCGCGCGCCCCAATCTCCTGGTCACCTTCGTCACAACCGCCCGCGTTTGGGCCCAAATGGGGCACACCACTGAAGCGGCCAATCTCTTGCAAACGATATTGCACGATGAATCCCTGATGCGGTACGATCACCAGGAAGCTGATAACCTCCTGCGCTCACTGGACACCACTGGCAAGCCCTTGGAGCATAGGGATATTGAAGCCCTTGCCCATTGGGTGCTGGATACCAATCGCCGCTTCATCGCCGCGGCGCGCTGAGGCTCGCCATATCTCCATCGTAAAGCGCTCCCACTTTTTCAGGAGGCCCACCAATGAAAAAACAGACCATCGTGACCGACAAAGCACCCCAAGCCATCGGCCCTTATTCCGTCGCCGTGCGGGTAGGGCAATTCGTCTACACCGCGGGGCAAATTGGTATCGACCCGGCCAGCGGGCAGATCGTGCCGGGCGGGGTGGAAGCCGAAACCCGCCAGGCACTGACCAACCTGAAGCACGTCCTCGAGGCCGCTGGCGCCTCTCTGGGCTCGGTGGTCAAAACCACGGTTTTCCTGCGCGATATTGCCGATTTTGCCAAAATGAACGCGGTGTACGCCGAGTTTTTTACCGCCAACTACCCCGCCCGCTCGGCTGTCCAGGCTGCGGCGCTGCCCAAGGGTGCGGCAGTAGAGATCGAAGCCGTGGCCGTGGTGGAAGACTAAACCGCGGCCAGGCCGCCGCTGGTGCTGGTGGTGGAGGATGAACCCACGCACCACCCGACGGGCGCGAATATACCACCGTTGGTCATGGCGCGTTTTGACCGCACTATAGCCGCCTGGCGCGGCAAATTCCGTCAAACGTCCCCTGCCCCACCGTTTTCGTGGTAAAACTACCCCCACCTGCTATCGCAACGCCAATTATCGGAACGCGCCCCCATGCCCCCACGAGTTTCCGTCATCATCCCCTGCTACAACGAAGAAAACACCATCGGCCTGCTGCTCGATGCCCTCTACGCCCAAACCTACCCTCGCGCCGCGCTGGAGGTGGTGATTGCCGACGGGCTTTCCACCGACGGCACGCGAGAGGCAATTGCCGCCTGGCAAAAAGCACACCCCGACCTGGCCGTCCACGTCGTGGACAACCCGCGGCGCACCATCCCGGCGGCGCTCAATCGGGCAATTGCTGCCAGCCGCGGCGAAATCATCGTGCGGCTGGACGCCCATGCCGTGCCCGCGCCGGACTACATCGCGCGCAGTGTGGCCGCGTTGGAAGCGGGGCGGGGCGACAACGTGGGCGGCGTATGGGAAATTCGCCCGCAGGGCAGCGGCTGGCTGGCGCGCAGCATCGCCGCCGCCGCCGCGCACCCCTTGGGCGTGGGCGACGCCCGCTACCGTTACGCCGCCTCAGCCGGCGCAGTGGACACCGTGCCCTTTGGCGCTTTCTACCGTCGCCTGCTCGACCGCATTGGCCGGTTCGACGAAACCTTGTTGACCAACGAAGACTACGAATTCAACGCCCGCGTGCGCGCCGCCAACGGCACGGTATGGCTCGACCCCGCCATCCGCTCGGTATATTTTGCTCGCCCCACCTTGCGGGCGCTGGCGCGACAATACTGGCGCTATGGCTACTGGAAAGTGCAGATGTTGCGCCGCTATCCCAAAACTTTGCGCTGGCGGCAGGCGCTGCCGCCGCTCTTTGTGCTCACCCTGGTGACCCTCGGGCTGCTCAGTCCGTGGTGGCGGTGGGCGCGCCTCCTGCTGGCCGCTCAAGTAGGGCTGTACGCCCTTGCGCTGGCCGTAGCCGGTTTCCAAATCGCCCTCCAACGCCGTTGTCTGCCCTGTCTGTTGGGCGCACCTCTGGCCATCGCCACCATGCACCTCAGTTGGGGCGCAGGCTTCCTGTGGGGGCTGGTGCGCCCGCCTCGCCCGGCAACCACCGACAAGGTGGCTGCCGACCATGCTACCGCCGAGTGACCTCTATGCCCCCTTCGCGCTATCTTTCCCGGGAAACGACCTGGCGGCTGCGGCCTGCCGAGCGCCGCACGCTGTTGCTCCTGGGCGACATCGCCGCCGTGCTGCTGGCGTGGGGGACCGCGGTGTACATCTGGTGGGCCAGCGATCACCTGACCGGCCTCCCCAGCCGCGCCTACATCGCCGAACTGCCCCTTTGGTTTCACCTCTTGCCGCTGTTCTGGCTGCTGCTGCTGATCGAACTCTACAACCCCCACAAGGCAAGCCGCTGGCGCGACACCCTACGCGGCGTCTTCATGGCGGGCGTGGCCGGGCTGGCCATTTACCTCTTGGTGTACTTCACTTCACCACCGCTTTCCCTGCCGCGCAAAGGTGTAGCGGTGTTTTTCCTGGCCGCAGCGACCTACACCCTCACGTGGCGCTATCTCTACATCCGGGTGTTCACTGCACCGCGCTTCATGCGGCGGGTGCTGGTGGTGGGCGGCGGCAAGGCCGGGCGCGCCGTGCTGCAGGCCATTCAGGGATTGTGGCCGCCGCCGTTCTACATCGTGGGCATCGTGGACGACGACCCGGCCAAGCACGGCAACTTGGTAAGCAGTGTGCCCGTGCTGGGCGGCGCCGAGCGGCTGCTCGAAATCGTGGAAAAAGAGGGCGTTTCCGACCTCATCGTAGCCATCAGCGGCGAAATGAGCGGCCGTATGTTCCAGGCCATTCTCGACGCGCAAGAGCAAGGGGTGGAAATTTCCACCATGGCCGCCGTGTACGAAGAACTACTGGAGCGCGTGCCCATCAAGCACCTCGACGCCGATTGGCTGATCCGCTCGTTTGTGGACGAAGCCCGGGTGAGCACGTTCTACCTGATGGGCAAGCGCGCCATGGACATCGTGGGCGGCTTGATAGGGGTAGCGATTTTGCTTATCCTGCTGCCCATCATCGGCACGGCCATTGCGCTGGAAAGTGGTTTCCCCATCTTCTTCAAACAGGTGCGTTCCGGGCGCGGCGGACGCCCGTTCACCATGATCAAATTCCGCACCATGCGCCCCGCCCCCCCGGAGGAGGAACAGGGCAAATGGGCCGACGACGACGCCCACCGCATCACCGGCCTGGGGCGCTTTTTGCGCAAAACACACCTGGACGAATTTCCCCAATTCATCAACGTCCTGCGCGGCGACATGAGCGTGGTCGGCCCCCGCCCCGAACAGCCCAGCCTGATCGCCGACCTGGAAAAGCAGATCCCCTTTTACCGCGCCCGCCTGCTGGCCAAACCCGGCGTCACTGGTTGGGCGCAGGTCAATTACGGCTACGTCGCCTCGGTGCACGACACCGAAATCAAACTGGAATACGACCTCTATTACATCAAACACCGCAGCCTGTGGTTCGATTTCGTGATCATCCTGCGCACTTTAGGCACGGTGTTTGGAGGGAAGGGGCGATGAGCACCCTTGCCTTGGTGACCGGCGGCGCGGGCTTCATCGGCTCGCACATCGTCAGGGCGTTGCTGCGCCGCGGCTGGCGGGTGCGGGTGCTGGACAATTTTTCCACCGGCAAAGCCGAAAACCTCGCTGGGCTGGAGCCCACCCGCCTGGAAGTGATAGAAGGCGACCTACGCGACCCGGCAGCCGTGCAGCAGGCCGTCCGCGGCGCGGCGGTGGTGTTCCACCAAGCGGCTTTTGTCTCCGTGCCCGCCTCGATGGACGACCCGCTGACTTGCCACGCGGTGAACGATGCAGGCACCGCCCGCTTGCTGGAAGCCGCGCGCTGGGCGGGGGTGGGAAAGGTGGTGCTGGCCTCCAGCGCGGCGGTGTACGGCGATGCCGACGATTTTCCCCTGAGCGAGGATTTGCCGCCCCGCCCCCTCTCGCCCTACGCAGCCACCAAGGCCGCCACCGAACTCTACGCCCGCCTCTACACGGTGGCCTTTGGCTTGCCCGTGGTCGCGCTGCGGTACTTCAACGTCTACGGGCCGCGCCAACGCCCCGACAGCCCTTACGCCGCCGCGGTGCCGATTTTCGTGCGGCGGATGCTGCACGGCGAGCCGCCGATAGTGTTCGGCGACGGCGGGCAGCGGCGGGATCTGATCTTCGTGGAAGACGTCGCCGCGGCCAACCTGCGCGCCGCCGAAAGCGATGCCGCAGCCGGGGAAGTGCTCAACGTCTGTACCGGCCAGGAAGTCTCTCTGCTGGAACTCATCGCCCACTTGCGAACCCTCATCCCCCACGCGCCGCCACCCCGCTTCGCTCCGCCTCGCCCCGGCGACATTTACCGCTCGGTGGGTGACCCCGCCAAGGCCGCCCGCGTGTTGGGTTTCCGCGCCCAAACGCCGCTGCAAGAGGGCCTGGCCGCCGTGGTGGCGTGGATGGCGCGCCAGGAGGGCCAATAGCCGCTCCACTCAAAGGCATGAATGGAACAGCCTCCAAGCCTTTGCTATTGCCCCGCTCATTCACAGGAGTTACGCAGTATCCCCGGTTCGTGTCACCGCGAGGCGGGCTGAGCATAGCCGAAGCCCGCCGAAACGGTCTCCCGCACCGGGCAGGAGATGGCTTCGCCGCCTACGACGGCTCGCCATGACATGAAAACGAGGTTTTTTACAATCAACTGCGTAAGTCCTGTCATTCAACGGCCTTGCCCTTGCCCGACGCTGCCAATGCCTTCCGCAACCAGGGACGAAAGAGCCAAAACACCACCGCGGCGTACAATATTCCCGCCAACAAGTCAACGACATAATGTTGCCCCAGGTAAAGCGTGGCAAAACCGACACCCAGGGGAAAGATCCACAGCCACAATCCCCGCTTTTTCCATACCGCCACGCCAAACATCGCCTGAAAAGTGGGCAGCGCCATGTGCAGCGACGGCATCGCCGCCACCGGATTGGCGCCTTGTAACATGACTTCGGGGGGAGGAAAAGCATGCACCGCCCAGGCTCCCCGTAGATAACCGTAGTAAGTCGCCCACCAGGGGGGAGCGGCAGGGAAAAGCACATAAGTCGCAAAAGCCAGGTAGGCCAAAGTCACCACACCCCACACAAACGGCCAGTAAACGGCATATTCCCGCTGCCAGATCCACACCATCAATCCTAACGGCACCACGAAGTGACTGAAGTAAAACGCCGTGCTCACCACACGCAACACCTCGCTGAACACACCGTGGTGCCACAGCGCGTGCTGCAACATCGCCCCCGGCAAAGCCCCCCCAAACAAGAAGCGCTCCGCGGCGATAATATCCGTGACGTGGATGCGCCCCGGTGCCAAGCGCCCTGCAAACACCCGTAAGGATTCATAAGCCAGCAAGGTAAACAGCACGGGCGCAAAATCGAAGACAAACGCCCGCGAGCGGCGGCGAATCCCCAAAAGCAAGAGCAACAAAAGCCCCAACGAGGAGAGCGATGGGAAAATCCGATACACCAGAATGATGTACCCACTAATGACAAGCAACGCCGCCACCTGGGCGACCAACACCAAGTTATCTTTGGCCGTCCATCCAGGCCGGGCAACACGCCGTCTTTCATTCCGCTGCAAGAAATGCCAGGCCCACCCGATGGCAAAAGCCTGGTAAGCATAGACTTGGCACCAACTCACCCAGCCGCCCAGAGCCTTCCAGGGCACTTCAACCGGCTGCCGCAGCGCGAAGGCAAGCGCCGCGAGCGTACCGCCAAGCAGAAAAGCAGCGCCCCCGGCGCTTGGCACAAGGGCAGAACCGCGCCGGCAACCAAAGGCCACCATCCCCCCTGCTATCAATCCGGTGATCACCGGCAACACCGGGAGCATTGCCCCCACTTTCCAGAGGGCAAGCCCTTGCAGCACCCCTAATCCAGCCCCTCCTCCCACCAGCGCAAAAGCGCACCACCAAGGTCGCGCCGAGGGGAAAAGCCGCTTTTTCCCAAAAGACAACCGCGCAGGCAAAAAGCGCCTCACCCTTCCACCAACCGCGTCCCCGTCAGCGCCTCGTACACCGCCACCACTGCCGAATTATCCAGGTCGCCCAGGCCGAGTTCCTGCATCGCCCGGTAGAGTTGCGTATGGGCAGCCGTCGAGGGCAACGGCATGCCGTAAGCGCGGGCAGTGTCGAGCACAATGTCCAGATCCTTGAGCATCATATAGGCCTTGAAACCCGGCCCCCGTTCTCCCGCAAACAGGCGCTGGGGCTTGTTGTCCAGCGTCCAGCATTGCGCCGCGCCCCCGCGAATCGCCGCCACCACCCGCTGCGGATCGACGCCGGCTTTCTGCGAGAGCAACAGCAGTTCGGCCATCGCCACCATCTGCGCGGCCACCATGATTTGATTGGCCGCTTTGGCCACCTGGCCGGCGCCCGCCGCGCCGATGTGCGTGATGGTGCGGCCTTCCGCTTCCAGCACCGGGCGCACCTTTTCCAACGCCTCAACCGGCCCGCCCACCATAATCGTCAACGTGCCTTCTCGCGCCCCAATGTCGCCGCCGCTGACCGGCGCATCCAGGCAGGCCACACCCTCCTCTCCCAACACCTCGGCGATGTGCCGCGCCGTTTCGGGCTTGATGGTGGAATGATCGACGAACACCAAGCCAGCGTGCGCCCCGGCAAGGATGCCGTTTTCGCCCAGAGCCACGGCTTCCACATCCGGCGAATCGGGCAAATTGGTGATGACGACGTCCACCTGCTGTGCCACTTCGGCAGGGGAGGCCGCCGCCACCGCGCCTTCTGCCACCAATTCGTCCACCGCGGCCCGCGAACGATTGTGCACCACCAACGGAAATCCGGCGCGCAGGATGTTGCGCGCCATGGGCTTGCCCATCAGCCCCAAGCCAATGTATCCTACTCGCAGCATGTTGGCCTCCTCCGGGGGAGAATTGCGGCGATTATAACATCTCCACGGTATAATCACCCCATGTTGACCCCTGACGATTTGGAAGCCTGGTTGCAGGCCCACCACGTGCCGGGCGAGGTGCTGCGTCTCTCCCAACCCACACCCACCGTGGCCGCGGCGGCAGCAGCCTTGGGCGTGCCACCAGAGCATATCTTGAAAACCATCGTATTCATTGCCGACGGCGAGCCCCTGGTGGTCATTGCTCGCGGCCCGGAACGGATCGAGCGGCGCGCCCTGGCACGGGCGCTGGGCATAGGCCGCAAGCGCGTGCGAACAGCCAGGCCGGACGAAGTGCTGACAGTGACAGGCTATCCGGTGGGCGGCGTCCCACCCATCGGGCACCTTCGTCCTTTGCCGACGTGGATCGACGAGCAGGTGCTGGCGGTAGAGCAAGCCTTCGCCGGCGGAGGAAGCGAGACCGCCATGTTGCGCATTGCGCCCCGCGCTCTCCTGCGGGCCAGCCGTGGGCAGATCGCCACACTGGTACGAAGCCGTTGAGCCATGAAACGCCGACTTCTCCTCGCATGGGGTAGTGCGGCAGGGGCGCTCGCGCTCGCCGTCGTGCTGGGGCGCCCCGCCTGGGCGTGGCTACACACCTTACCCCGTTCCCGGCGGGTGCTGGCTTTTCTCCGTGCCCCGGAAGCCCATCGCGCCTGGATCATCCCGGCGCTCACCCGCTGCGACCACGCGCCCTTTCTCTTCCCCAGCAGCGGCTTCGTCGGCTATCTCTGGGGCGACGCCTTCCACTTCGGCCATCGCCACCAGGGCATCGACATCTTCAGCGGCACCGCCCCGGGGGTGACCCCCGTGTACGCCGCCTACGATGGCTACCTCACGCGGCAACCTCCCTGGAAAGCCTCGGTGATCATCCGCCATCCCCACGACCCGCTCCACCCCAACCGGCAGATCTGGACTTACTACACCCACATGGCCGACCCAGAAGGGCATTCGTTCGTTGCCTTTCCACCTGGCACGCGCGAGGTTTTCGTCAAAGCGGGCACCCTCCTCGGCTATCAAGGCAACTACTCCGGCAACCCGCGCCGTCCGGTCGGCGTCCATCTCCACTTCTCCATCGTGCTCGACGACGGCCAGGGACACTACCGCAACGAACTGGATATTGCCAACACACTGGATCCGTCCCCTTATCTGGGGCTGCCGCTGAACGCGTGGGAAGTTTCCACCTCGCAAGCACCCCATTGCCCTTGATACGCACCGCCAGGCGCTTCTACACCAGTTGCTGGCAGCCACTTCGTCAAATTCCTCCCCCCGCGCAGAAAAAACGCGGTAAAATTACCCTCCGTGGCTTGCGGGCGGCGACGCATCCTTCCGCGTCATCCCTCTCCCCCCGCGTTGAGGCCGCTTGTCGTGTATCCTTTGGGGCATTCCCCACAACCTCAATCCCAACGCAAGGAGAGACGAACGCTATGGTTCGCATTCGCTTACGCCGTGTAGGCGCTCGCAAACAGCCGAGTTACCGCATTGTGGCTGCCGACAAAGAAAAGAAGCGCGACGGACGCTTTCTTGAAATCTTGGGCTTCTACAACCCCCGCACCGACCCGCCCACCGTCACCCTGAAAGAAGACCGAGTGTACGACTGGCTGAAAAAAGGCGCCCAGCCCAGTGACGCCGTGCAGAAAATCTTCCGCATGATCGGCTTCTACGAGCGTTACGAGCGCTTCAAGCAGGGCGAGTCGGTCGAAACCCTGCTGGCCGAAGCGGCAGAAGCCTTGGCCAAGTTCAACACCAATCCCAAGACTTCCGAAGCCGCCCTCAAAGGCGCTCAAAAATCGGCCTGAACGCCATGACGTCACAAGAAATGCGGGCTTCACGCCCGCATTTTTGCCATCGGTAGGAGGTTCATCGTGAAGGCATTGGTGGAATACATCGCCCGCTCGCTGGTCAACGACCC
>JALSPT010000012.1 GCA_026985785.1 Anaerolineales bacterium | reverse complement strand
CCTCAACGGCATCATCACCAGCCTCACCGGCCTGACGTACGCCGAACTGGGTGCCGCCATCCCCGAAGCGGGTGGTGGTTACCTCTGGGTGCGCCACGGCCTTTCCCGCTTTTGGGGGTTCTTCGCTGGCTGGATTTCGTGGTTCAGCCATTCGGTCGCCTGCAGCCTGTACGCCGTGATTTTCGGCACCTTTTTCATCGAACTGCTCAAACTGGCCGACATTCACTTCGGGCAAACGCCCCTCTTGCTCGGTTTGAGCGCTGAAGATCTCGCCATCAAGGTCAGCGCGCTCGTGGTCGTCGGTCTGTTCGTGTACGTCAACCTGAAAGGCGCATCCGAAACCGGCACCGTGGGCAATATCGTCACCATCTTCAAGATCGTGGTGCTGCTGATCCTGGTCGGCTTTGGCCTCAAAGCCATGGCCAACCTCCCCAACTGGCCGGATCACTTCCTGCGCGACCCCGGCCCCTTCCCACGGGGGCTATGGGGCGTGTTCAGCGCCATGGGGTTGACTTTCGTGGCCTTCGAGGGCTACGAAATCATCGCCCAGAGCGGCGAAGAACTGAAAGATCCCGGGCGCAACCTGCCCAAAGCGATTTTCTACTCCATCATCATCGTGGTCGCCATCTACCTGTTGGTGGCCTTCGTAGCCATCGGCGCGCTCACCCATGCCGACACCGGCGGCCTGCCGGCCTGGCAATACCTGGGCAAAGAAGGCGAACGCGCCATGATCCGCCTGGCCACCCACGTCATGCCTTACGGCACGCTGATCATGATCTTGGGCGGCCTGGCCTCGACCATTTCGGCCCTCAACGCCACGGTGTATTCCAGTTCACGCGTCTCGTTTGCCATGGGGCGCGGCGGCGATCTCCCCGAACTGTTCGGCAAAGTGCATCCGCGTACCCGCACCCCCCACATGGCCATCCTGTTCAGTGGGCTGCTGATTGCCTTCATGGCCGTCACCTTGCCCGTGGCCGACGTCGCCAGCGGCGCTTCGCTCACCTTCCTGATGCTTTTCTTGCTCACCAACGTCTCCCTCATCCGCCTGCGCCAAACCGAACCCAATCTGGAGCGTCCCTTCAAAGTGCCCTGGGTGCCGGCGCTGCCCATTTTAGCCATCGCGGTGCAGGGCTTCCTGGCCATCGACCTGCTGCGCGCCAGCCCCATCGCCTGGGCGGCCACCATCCTCTGGATCGTCCTGGGCGTGTACCTCTTCCACCGCTGGGGCGGACGCGAGGAGGCGCTCAAAGAAGCCGACACCATCCTGCTGGAAGAAACCATCGCCGAGCGCCGCTACTCCATCCTCGTGCCGGTCGTCACGGCAGCCGAGGGGCGCGAAGTGGCCAAACTCGGCGCGATGCTTTCCTACTACTACGATGGGGAACTGTTTGCCCTACACGTCGTGCGCGTGCCGCACCAACTCAGCCTGAGCGCCGGGCGCGCCTTTCTGAAGCAAGCGCGCCCGCTGCTGGAAACCGTGGTGGACGTCGGGCAAGAATACGAGGTGCCGGTACGCACCCAATTGCGCTTAGGGCGCAAGATATCGCGCTCCATCATCACCGCCGCTCAAGAGCGCGGCGTGGAACTCATGTTGCTCCACTGGCCTGGCTACTCTAACACCGCAGGAGCCCACCTCGGCAAGATCATCGACGAAATTTCGGCTAACCCGCCCTGCAACGTGGCCGTCATCCGGCTGGTAAAACCGGTCACGCCGCCGCGGCGCATCCTGGTGCCGGTAGCAGGCGGGCCGCATACCCAACTGGCGGTGGAAATCGCCGTCGCGCAGGCCGTGTACACCGCCGAGCGCGTGGCCAAGCCCGGCGAACCGCCCCCGCAGGTGGTGGCGCTCCACCTCACGCCACGGGAAGGCGATATGAAAGCCGCCGAGGAACGCCAGCGGGCACTGATGGAGCAGATCGCTACCATCACCGATTTTCCGGTAGAACTCCGCCTCGTGCCCGGCGACGACGTAGTGGCCGACGTGCTCGCCTACGCCAAAGAGCGCCAGTTCGAGCAGATCGTGGTGGGCGCCTCGGAAGAAGGGCTGTTGGAACGCGCCATGTTTGGCACCATCCCGCAGCGCATCGCCCAGCAAGCCGAGGTGAACGTCATCATGGTCAAACGCTATCACCCCCTCAAACACGGCCTGCTGGCGCGCCTTCGCCCCAAGAGGTGACCCGATGACGTACTGCTACGAATACCCCCGCCCGGCTGTCACGGTGGACGTCGTCGCATTCACCGTGCAGCAAAAGCGGCTTCAAGTGCTGCTGGTGAAGCGCCGCAAGCCGCCTTTCGCCGGTGCGTGGGCGCTGCCGGGCGGATTCGTCGGTATCGACGAGCCGCTGGAGGCCGCCGCGAGCCGTGAACTGGCCGAGGAAACCGGCGTGAAAGAGGCCTATCTGGAACAACTCTACACTTACGGCGACCCGCAACGCGACCCTCGTGGGCGGGTCATCAGCGTCGCCTATTTCGCTTTGCTTCCGGCGGATGCCCCCGTGCGCGCCAGCGGCGGCGACGATGCTGCCCGCGCCCAATGGCTCCCCGCCGACCACCTCCCGCCCCTGGCATTCGATCACGCCGACATCCTCGCCTATGCCATCCGGCGGCTACGATACAAATTGGAGTATTCCGCGGTGGGTTTCCAACTCCTGCCTGCCACCTTCACGCTGAGCGAACTCCAGCAGGTCTATGAGGTCATCTTGGGGGAGAAATTGGACAAACGCAACTTCCGGCGACGGATATTGCGAGCCGGCATCATCGAACCCACCCCCCATCACCGCGGGGGCGGCGGACGCCCGGCGCGACTGTATCGCTACAAAGCGGATGCCGTGGCCGAGGTCAAAGCGCGCCGTCTGTTTCCCTGAAATCTCACGCTTCGGGGGCTTTTCAATAATGGCCAACTCCACCATATTTTGCCTCGCCGAGGCCGATCTCACCCATCCCCCAGCCGCCTGACGGCGGCTTTCCCCCTTCCCTCTCTTAGTAAGAGAGGGAAGGGGGTGCCCGAAAAGCGCAAAATGCGCTTTTCGGGCGGGGGTTAGGAGAGATCTTCGCCTCTGAAGCAATCAAGTGCAAAACTTTTGAAAAGCCCTATCACGCTTCAGGGGAGCAAGGCTCCGCCCGGGCGGTCAATTGCCCTTCGGCCACCTGCAACTGCAAGCACTCCCCGGCGGCGACGTCTTCCGGGCGACGCACCACCTGCCCCGCCGAGGTGGTGACGATGGCATACCCCCGCCGCAGCACCGCTTGTGGATCCAGCGCCTCGAGGCGCTGCGCCAAGGCGGTCAAACGCCCCTGCCTGAGCGTAGAGGCATGACGCCAGGCCGTCTCCAGGCGGTGCGCCACCTCGTCCATTCTCTGGCTATACGAAAGCCAGCGTTGAATGGGTGCAACGCGCTGCAAGCGGGCTTCCAGCGCCACCCAAGCCGCCTTGCGACTGGCAAGCGTTTGCTCCACAGCCTGTTGGAGCCGCCGTGCCAACCCATCCAAAGCCCGCGCCAGATCCTCCCTGTTGGGCACCGCCTGCTCCGCCGCCCCCGTGGGCGTGGGCGCCCGCAAATCCGCCGCAAAATCCACCAGCGTGAAATCGGTCTGATGCCCCACGCCGGTAATCACCGGCACCGGCGAAGCGGCCACCGCCCGCACCACCCGCTCGTCGTTGAAAGCCCACAGGTCTTCCATGGAACCACCACCTCGCGCCAGCAAGATCACATCCGGGTGGTGGGCGTACAAAGCCTCCAAAGCCGCCACGATGGCCGCGGGGGCAGCATCGCCTTGCACCAGCGAGGGAGAAAGCACCACTTCGGCCAACGGGTAACGCCGTTGCAGGGTGTTGAGAATGTCCCGCAGCGCGGCGGCTTCGGCAGAAGTCACCACACCGATGCGGCGTGGAAAACGCGGCACCGGGCGCTTGCGGCTTTCGTCGAACAACCCTTCTGCTTCCAGGCGCGCTTTCAATCGTTGAAATTCCCGATAGAGGTCGCCCTCTCCCACCGGCTTGAGCGCGTCGGCATAAAACTGGTAACGCCCGCCGAATTCGTACACGCCGACCTTGCCGTGGGCTTCCACGGCGTCGCCATCGCGGGGGACAAAACGCTGCTTTTGCCGCGCTACCTGGCTACGCCACATCACGCACGGCAGTTGGGCATTGCCATCCTTCAAAGTAAAGTAAGCGTGGCCGGAAGAGGAGATTTTGAAATTGGAAACCTCGCCGCGCACCCACAGGTCTTGCATATTGTGATCGGCTGCAAGGAGGTCGCCAATGTAACGGGTCAGGTCGGTCACCGACCACACAGGGGGGGCAAAGAAATCGTCGAAAAGCATAGTTGTCTCCCGGTGAAGCAAATCCTCCTTATGATAACACCAAAAGGAAGCACCAAACCCATTGACAACCTCGTGTGCGAGGAATATAGTGAGTAGGCAACACCCACCCCGTCCTTGCAGAAAGGAGGTGCTCTCACGCCCACTTACGTACACTTTGTTCCCTACCGGTGGTCGTTTCGTTTGCGCCCATTCCTTTCCACAACTTTGCTTTGACAGGAGGAAAAAACGATGAGTACCGACCTTGAAAAGTTCCTTGCCCTGCGGGATTTCATGCTCAACGTGAGCAGTTACGAAGAGGCCCGCGAGAAATTCCAATGGCCACACCTTACCAGGTTCAACTGGGCACTGGACTATTTCGATCAGATGGCCAAGGGCAACGACAAACTGGCCCTCATATGGGCCGATGAGCATGGTCACGAACACAAAGCCACTTTTGAGGAGATGCGCCGACGCTCCAACCAGGTGGCCAATTATTTACGCGACCTGGGGTTGACCAAGGGGGACCGGGTGCTGATCATGATGGAGACCGCGCCTGAGCTCTACGAGCTGATGCTGGGCATCATGAAGGCGGGAGGGGCTATCATTCCCGCCGCGACCTCGCTTCCCCCCAACGACATTGCCGACCGCGTGCAACGAGGAAACGTCAAATTCGTGGTTGCTCACGCCCCGTTCGTGGACAAATTCAACCAGGTCGGTAGCGTGTTGGAAAACCTCAAGGCCCGCATCGTGGTGGGTGACGAATTCGAAGAGCAATGCCCCGACAATGCCCAAGCCGAAAAATGCTGGCGGCAGTACAAAGAATCGTTCAACTATCCCGAGACTTACACCGCCCCCTTCATCACCTATTCCACCGACGAACTGTTCCTCTTCTTCACCTCCGGCACCACATCCAAACCCAAACTGGTGATTCACACCCATACTTCTTACCCGGTAGGTCACCTCACCACCATGTACTGGGTCGGTATGCAGCCCGGCGATGTACACTATAACATCAGCGCGCCCGGGTGGGCAAAATTCGCATGGAGTTCTTTCTTTGCCCCCTGGAATGCCGAAGCGACCATTTTCACCTTCCGTTACACCAAATTCGTCGCCAA
>JALSPT010000011.1 GCA_026985785.1 Anaerolineales bacterium | reverse complement strand
GTTGCCTGAGTGGCTCGCCGCGCTGGATGCCGAAACAGGCGCGGAACATGATGGGAAGGAAACACCGCCCTCTCCCGGACAAACCGCGGGCGAAACTGCCCCCACCGCACAGCCAGCGAAACAGCCTACCGCACGTAAGAAAAAGAAATCTCGCCTAAACACCGAACAGCAATTGAAAGCCGCGCGGTCGGCGTTGGAAAAAGGCGACCTGGCAACCGCCCTCAAATTCTACGCCAAACTCATCCGCCGAAAACGCTATCTGGACGAGATCGTCGCCGACCTGGAGCAAGCCCTCCTCCGCTACCCCGTACACGTTGAAATGTGGCAAACCTTAGGCGACGCTTACGCGCGGCAAGATAGACTCAGTGACGCCCTGGAAGCCTACAACAAAGCCGAAGCCCTTTTGCGCTAACCCTTACGGGTCACGCCCTCCCCGCCAGCAGAGCTCCCTTTTGCTTATGGATACACCCCCGCCAGCCCTCCATTGTCCCCACTGCGACCACCCCGTTGCAGCCAGCGATACCACTTGCCCCCATTGCGGCATCAATTTGGGCTTTGCAGCCGCCATGGCCGAGCGGCTGGTACATTTCCCTCTCCAATCCACTCCTCCCGCCTTGGGCACCGATAGCCTGATTCCTCGCTTAGGTGAACGGCTGGTGCGGGCGGGCGTCATCACACCCCAGCAATTGGAAGAAGCCCTCGCTTATCAACACACCCAACGTCAAGCAGGCCACTCTATCCGTATAGGCCAGGCGTTGGTTGCGCTGGGATTTCTCGACCGGGAGACTTTAGACCGCTACGTTGCCGAAAACATCCTCCAATTACAAGAAGCCCTCTACCTCGCTAACCAACGGCTGGAACGAACGGTCAAGGAACGCACCGAACAACTTCAAGATGCCCTCCAACACCTCGCCGAACTCCAGCACCTCAAAGCCAACTTCGTCTCTAACATCTCTCATGAACTACGCACACCCCTGACCCACTTGCTGGGCTATATAGAACTGATGACCGACGGCGCGCTGGGGCCGCTAACCGAGGAACAACGACAAGCCCTTAACGTGATGCAGCAAGCTGGTCAACGGCTACAGCGTCTGATTGAGGATCTAATCGGCTTCGCCATGCTCTCGCGCGGCTCGATTAGCATCGCCATGAGCACGGTTGATATCGACCCGCTGATCGCCCAGTTGGAAGAGATCGTCGCCCATCACGCCCAACAGAAAGGCATTGCTTTTCGCAAACAAGTACAAGCCGGCCTGAGCGTGTTTGCCGACGGAGAGAAGATCAGATGGGCACTCCATCACTTACTTGATAACGCCCTCAAATTCACTCCCAGCGGCGGCGAGGTGACACTCAAAGTGTGGTCAGAAAGCGGAAAAGTCTGGTTTTCAATAAAAGACACAGGCATCGGCATTCCCAAGGAACACCTCGACACCATCTTCGAATCCTTCGTACAATTGGAAGACGCCAACAAGCGGCACTACAGTGGCACCGGTATTGGATTAGCATTGGTCAAGCAAATTTTAGATGCCCACAACGTGACGTTGAAGGTAACCTCTCATGTCGGCAAAGGAAGTGAGTTTACTTTTGCACTGCCGCAAAGCGGGATCTGATCGCAAGGAGTATTCATGGACGAAGAACGCGCTCGCATCCTCCGCATGAAAAAATTAGGTATTCTGCTTCGAGACGCCCGCACGGCTGCTGGGCGAAGTCGCAAAGAGGTGGCCACCGCGTTGGGCATTTCCACCTCTCAACTGGCGGCCTACGAAAATGGGACAAAAGCCCCTTCCCTGCCAGAGCTGGAGGCCTTGGCCTTTTACCTTCGCCTCCCACTGGAGCATTTCTGGAGCAGCGAAACCCTCGCCAATAAAACAAAAGAAGACAAAACGCCCGACCTGGCACGCCTGATCAGCCTCCGGCAACGCATCATTGGGCTCATGTTACGTCAATACCGGGAAGCCATCGGCCTTCATCTGGCAGAAACAGCCCGGCAGACCGGCATACCGGTCAAGCGCCTGCGGGCATACGAAATGGGAAAGCGGCAAATTCCTCTTCCCGACCTGGAGAGCCTGGCGCGGGTTTTGAACGTTCCGCTTCACACCTTTATGGACACCGAAGGGCCGATCGGCCAATGGCTGATCCAACAACGCCAGGTAGCCGACTTCCTCCAACTTCCCGACGACCTCCGCGCCTTCGTCGCCAAACCGGTCAACCGTCCCTATCTGGAACTCGCCCAACGCCTGAGCGAAATGTCCGTTGAAAAATTGCGCGCCGTTGCGGAAGGACTGCTGGAGATCACGCTATGAGCGACCCAAATACTGCCGAACGGCTTGCTGCCGAAGCCCAAACGGCCTATCGAGAAGGGGCATACGCCGAGGCAGCCCAAAAGTTCGCCGAGGCCGCCGAAGCCTATGCTCGTCTCGGTGAAAATCTGAAAGCCGCCGAACTGCGCAACAACAGCAGCGTAGCGTGGCACCAAGCCGGAGAGCACGCCAAAGCACTGGCCGCAGCCGAAGGCACACCGGAGGTTTTTGCCACGGCAGGCGACGCCGAAAAAGAAGGGCTCGCCTGGGGCAACATCGGCAGCGCGCTGGAAGGGCTAAAGCGGTGGCAAGAAGCCGCCGAAGCATACCAACGCTCAGCCGAACGGCTCGAACACAGCAACAACCGTGAAGCCCGTGCAGCCGTCCTCAATGCTTTAGCCGCCGTCCAACTACGCCTCAAAGAACCCGTCGAAGCCTTCATTGCCGCCCAGCAGGCCGTGAACAATCAGCCCGCTTCCCCCAAGAAGTGGCTGGTCAAAAAACTCCTCAAAATCTACGCCCGCCTGGCAGGAGGCCATTGATGGGAATCGCTCCCGCAACGATGGACCCTGCGCCCACACTCAAGCGCACCGCCCGCCCCTCGCGCCGCGACGACCGCCGCCGTTTGGCTGCGCTCATCCACCTGGAACCCTTCGTCCATCAACACCCCGGCTGGCATGCTCCTCTTGACCGCCTCGGTACGCCGGGGTTCGTCGTTTGGGAAAACAGCCACGGCGTGCTGGAAGGCGCGCTTTCCATCCGCCCCGAAGCCGACACCGTCGGCTGGGTGCGTCTGTTCGCGGCCAGTGCCGCCACCTCACCCGCCCAGGTATGGGAAGCCCTTTGGCCCCACGCCATCGCCCCCCTCCAAACACGCGGCACCCGCTGGATAGCCGCCATGCCCTTTACCGATTGGTTCCGCCGCCTGCTGGAAGAGCAAGGCTTTCACCTGGCCGAAGAAGTGGCCATGTTGGTCTGGCAACGGCAACCGCTGCCCGCCTTCACGCCGCCTCAAGCGTTGCGTTTGCGCCCGATGGTTGCCAGCGACCTGGCCGCCGTGGCTGCGCTGGACGCCGAGGCCTTCGCCCCCTTCTGGCAAATGTCCCCTGAAAGTTTCACCGTTGCCCTTGCCCGCTCGGTGTGGGCTACTGTGATCGAAGACCCCACCTCCAGCCAAATTTTGGGCTTTCAAATCAGCACCCCCAGCCCCCTGGGCGGGCATTTGGCGCGCATCGCCGTCCATCCCCAGGCGCAAGGGCAAGGTATCGGGCGCTGGCTGGTACACAACGCGCTGACGTTCTTCCAACGCAACCAGGCCGAGCAGGTCACCCTCAACACCCAGGGCACCAATACCAAAGCCCTGGCCATCTACCAACGGATGGGGTTCCAAGACCACGGCGAACGCTACCCCGTCTATCGCTACGACCTCCAAGCACACAAAGCCAGCAATGGAAACGCCACTTGAACTTTCCCACCGGCCCTACCTTTTCGCCCGCCTGTGGCCGGCTGAAGCGCCGCGGGCGGTGGTATGCTTAGTGCACGGCCTGGGGGAACACAGCGGGCGTTATGCCCCCTTGGCCGCCTATCTCAATGCCCACGGCTATACCTTGCTGGCCATGGATTTGCGCGGCCATGGCCGCTCCGGCGGCAAACGCGGCCACATCCCCACTTACGCGGACGCCTTGGACGACATCGACCGCCTACTGGAGCGAGCAGCGGATGAGTTTCCGGAAACACCGCGCTTCCTCTACGGCCACAGCCTGGGCGGCAACCTGGTGATCAACTACATCTTGCGCCGCCCCACCGATGACCTGCGCGGCGCTATTGCCAGCGGCCCCTGGTTGCGCTTGGCCTTCCAGCCCCCGGCTTACAAAGTCTGGCTGGCACGCCTCGCAGGGCGCTTATTCCCCGCGCTTCTCCAGCCCAGTGGGCTCAATCCGCATCACCTTTCCCACGATCCCGCTGTGGTTCAGGCTTACATGGACGACCCCTTGGTACACGATCGCATCTCAGCAGCGCTTTTCTTAGGCGTTTACGAAGCCGGTCTCTGGGCATTACAACACGCGGACCGGCTCACCCTCCCCTTGCTGCTGATGCACGGCAGCGCCGACCAACTCACATCCCCCGAAGCCAGCCGCGAATTTTGCGAAAAAGCCGGGGAAGCCTGCACATTGCGCCTGTGGGAAGGCATGTATCACGAGGTGCACAACGAACCTGAAAAAGCGCAAGTCTACCGCGTGGTCAAGGCATGGCTGGACGACCACCTCGCCCCACCTTCGGAGAAAACGCCATGAACGCCCGCTTCGAAACCCTCGACCTCAACTTCCAAAACGTCCCCCACACCATCGCGGTGTATCTCTTCCGCCACGAGAAGGGCATCGCCCTCATCGAAAGCGGCCCCGGCTCGACCGCCCCCGCCCTGCAAAAAGCCCTGGCCGAGCGCGGCTTCACTTTCGCCGATATTACCGATGTCTTGCTGACCCACATCCACCTCGACCACGCCGGCGCGGCAGGCTTCCTCGCCCGCCAGGGCGCGACCATCCACGTCCACCCCGTGGGCGCACCGCACATGATCAACCCCGAAAAACTGCTCATCTCCGCCGGGCGCATCTACGGCGACATGATGGACACGCTGTGGGGCGAGTTCCTGCCCGTGCCGGAAGACAAAATCCACATTCCACAGGACGAAGAAGACATCGTCATCGGCGACCTGCGCTTCACCCCGCTGGACACGCCCGGCCACGCCTACCACCACTATGCCTACCTGTTCGAAGGCATCTGCTTCAGCGGCGATGTGGGCGGCGTGCGGCTGCCCTTGGGCAACGACACCAAACACCTGCGCCTGCCCATGCCGCCGCCGGAATTCCACCTGGAAAAATGGCGCGCAAGCCTGCGGCGCCTGCGTGAAGCCGCCCCGCGCGCCATCGTCCCCACCCACTTCGGTCCCTTCGAGGATGTGACCTGGCACCTGGACGCCATCGAGCGGGAACTCGACGACGTCGAGGGCTTCCTGGAAACCGTGATGCCCTCGCAGCCCAGCATCGAGGAACTGGAACGCAAACTGGACGCGTGGGTGCTGGAGAAAAACCAGCGCGACGGCATCGACCCGGAAACCCACCACGCCTACGAAACCGCCAACCCGACGTGGATGTCGGCCAG
>JALSPT010000010.1 GCA_026985785.1 Anaerolineales bacterium | reverse complement strand
GTGTTGGCTTTTCCCCCAATGGCATGGAGCGATGGGGAGAAAAGCAATCTCTTTCCAGGAGCCCGTGTTTTGTTCAATCCGATCAGTTGGCTGCTGAGTTTTTTTGCGTTGGATATCGGCATCGACCTGGGTACAGCCAATACCCTGGTATATGTGCGCGGTAAAGGCATCGTGGTGAACGAACCTTCATGGGTCGCGATCAACAAACGCACCCGTCAACCCCTCGCAGTAGGCGCGCCGGCCAAACGCCTCGCAGGGCGCGCCCCGGCCAACGTGCTGGTGGTGCGTCCACTGCGGGACGGTGTGATCTCCGACTTCGACATTACCGAGGCCATGTTGGAGCACCTCATCGGCAAGGCGCACGAGCAGAGCATCGTGCCGGCCCCCTACCCACGCGTGGTCATCGGCGTGCCGGTGGGCGTCACCGAGGTCGAAATGCGGGCGGTGTACGATGCGGCCATGGCCGCTGGGGCGCGCGAGGCCCTGCTGATCGAAGAACCGGTCGCGGCGGCTCTGGGCGCCGGTTTGCCCATCGGCGAGATCCAGGGGCATATGATCGTGGACATCGGCGGCGGCACCACTGAAGTGGCCGTGCTTTCCATGGGGCGCACCGTGGTGGCGCGCTCGTTGCGCGTGGCCGGTGATGAAATGGACGAGGCCATCGTGCAATACCTGCGCAACAAATACAACTTGCTCATCGGTGAACGCATGGCCGAGGACATCAAAATGCAGATTGGCTCGGCGCATCCCTTGCCCGAGGAGAAGACCGCCGTGGTACGGGGGCGCAACCTGGTGACCGGCCTGCCCGAAGCGCTGGAAATCTCTTCCATCGAGATTCGCGAAGCCATTGCTGGGCCAGTGCAAACCATCCTCGACACCATCCGCGACACCATCGACGAAGCCCCCGCCGAGATTTTAGCCGACCTGATGGAAAGCGGCGTCACCCTGGCAGGCGGCGGCGCCCTTTTGCAAGGGCTGGCCGAGCGCATTACCCACGACCTCAACCTGCGCGCCTGGGTGGCCGAAGACCCCCAAAGTTGCGTGGCGCGCGGCGCGGGGTTGGTACTGGAAGACCTGCGCACCAACAGCCAGTTCCTGGTTGAGATGGGGAGCGTGGTTTGAAACGGCACGTCCCCATCCCACTTTCGTGATGAAACTCTCCCCTCGCACCTTCCGAGCGTTGGTGATAGGCCTGGTGGTGGTGGGGCTGCTGGCACTATCCTTGGGGGGCTATCTGACACCACTCACCCGTTTGAGCACGCAACCCGTCCTGGCGGTTCAAACCTGGCTGGCGCGCACCTATCAGGGCGTCCGCACCTACCTGGAAGCGCCGAAGAGCGTCAACGCCCTGCGCGCCGAAAACCAGCGACTGAAAGCCGAAGTCAGCCGCCTACAGACCGAAGTCGTCACCCTGCAACAACAACTGGCCGAGGCCGAACTGCTTTCGGCATTGCTGGATTTTGCCCGCGCCCACCCCGAAAACCAGTACAAGGCCGCCCAGGTCATTGGGCGCGACCCCAGCCCCTTCATGCACTACATCATCATCAACCGCGGCTCCGACGACGGCCTGCGGGTGGGGATGCCGGTGGTCAGCGCGGAAGGGCTGGTCGGGCACGTCAGCGCCCTGCTGCCCAACGCGGCCCGCGTGCAACTCATCACCGACCCCCAATCGGCGGTCGACGTCGTTACCCAGCCCTCCCACACCAATGCCGTGCTGGTCGGCAGCCTGACGGGTGAACTTTCGCTGGACATGGTGCCCCAGCAAGCCAAAATCAAAACCGGCGATCTGGTGCTTACCTCGGGGCTGGGGGGACGCTATCCGCCCAACATTCTGGTAGGACAGGTGATCAGCGTGCGCAAATTGGCTTATGCGCTTTTTCAGGAAGCCGCCGTCCAACCGGTCGTAGATTTTCGCCAGTTGCAGATCGTGCTGGTCATCGTGAACTTTCGCCCGGTGGACATCACCCCGCTGCTTCAGAAACCCGAGGGCACCCCATGAAAGCAGCGCTTTCTGGCGTGGCCATTTTGGCCCTTGCGGCAGCGTTCCAAAGCGCCGTGGTCAGCCAAATCCATCTGCTTCACGGCGTCGCGGATGTGGTTTTGCTGGTCGTGGCCGCGTGGTACATACACCAAGATGCACCCACCTCCTGGGTCTGGGCCGTCCTGGCAGGGTTGATGGTAGGGACGCTCTCGGCTTTGCCGTGGTGGCTGTTTGTGGTAGGATACAGCGCCGTGGCAGCCCTGACCCATTTCCTGCGGCAACGATTGTGGCGTGTGTCGTTCTTCTCCTTTTTCACGGTCATCGTTTTCGGCACCCTGTGGACCCAGGGGCTGGCGTTTGCCTATCTTCGATGGGTTCAGGTAGCCCCTATTTCTTTCCGCCTGGCCTTCAGCGAGGTGATACTGCCCAGCCTGCTACTCAACCTGCTGTTGGCTTTGCCGGTTTACAGCCTGATGGATGAATGGGCTGCGTGGTTCTTCCCCACTCAGGAAGCCGAAGCATGAAAGAAGATTTGTTTTCCACCACTCCGCTGGAAAACTGGCGCATCGCGGTGACCCTGGCCGTCATCGGCTTGGTGCTGCTGGCCTTTGTGGCGCGCCTGTTCGACCTGCAAATCCTGCAATACGAGAAGTGGGTGGCCCAGGCCAACGCCAATCGCATCGAGGAGATCAACGTCCCCGCGCCGCGAGGGGCGATTTACGACCGAAACGGGGTGGTGTTGGCACGGAACGCCGCCGCGTACAACCTGGTCATCACCCCGGCTTATCTGCCCGACGACCCGGGGCGGGTGGACGCCATTTACCGCCAACTGTCCGACCTCACCGGCGTGCCCGTCAGTTACGGCGTGGTGGACAAAGAGCATCCCTACGTCCCCTGCCGCTCCGACCAGGGCATCCGCCAGATCGTGAACTTTGGGGAAACGTTTGCTCCCTATCGCCCGGTAAAAATCAAGTGCGACATTCCGCGCGACGTAGCGATGATCATCCGCGAGCGGGCTACCGATTGGCCAGGGGTGGGGATAGAGATCGAGCCCGTGCGCGATTACCCTACCGGCTACCTCACCGCCGACGTGGTCGGCTTTTTAGGCCCCGTGCCCGAGGCCCTGGTGGATTACTACGAGGGCAAAGGGCTGGTAGCCAACCGCGACAAGGTGGGCTACGCCGGCGTGGAACTTTCTTACCAGGACCTGCTGGCGGGCAAAAACGGGCATCGCACGGTGGAAGTGGACGTCGCCGGGCATATCTTGCGAGACCTGAAACAGCCTCAACCCCCTCAGCCGGGCGCCAACCTGGTGCTGACCCTCGACACCCGTTTGCAAGAGGCGGCATACAACATCCTCGTCAACCAGATAAAATACATCAACGAACGCTACCCGATGCACGACGGCAGCCCGCGCACCAGCAGCGGCGTAGTCATCGCCATGAACCCCAAGACGGGCGAGATTTTGGCGATGGTCTCGTATCCCACCTACGAAAACAACCGCATGGCGCGCTTCATTCCAGCCTATTACTACCAGCAACTGGCCGCCGATCCCGAAAAACCGCTGCTCAACCACGCCATTTCGGGCGAGTTTCCGCCGGGTTCCACATTCAAACTGGTCACCGGCACCGGCGCCCTCAACGAACACGTCGTGACCCTCGACCAGATTATCGACGCCCCCGGTATCATCTATTTGACCGAGAAATATTTTGCCAACGACCCCGGCAAGGCCGAAAAATTTTACGACCACAACTACCAACAAGGCGGCTTCGGCAAAATCGACTTCCTGCACTGCATCGCCTTTTCCAGCAACGTCTGCTTCTACAAACTGGGTGGCGGCTACGACGACGAAATCAACCCCGGCCTGGGAATCTGCCGCCTGGGCACCTACGCCAAAGCCCTCGGCTACGGGAAGCGCACGGGCATCGACCTCCCCGGCGAGGCTACCGGCCTCATCCCTACGCCGACCTGGAAGCGCATTTACAAAGGCGAAAACTGGGCTACCGGCGACACGTACCTCGCCAGCGTGGGGCAAGGCTATGTGCTGGCTACTCCGCTGCAGGTGCTGATGTCGGCACAGACGATTGCCAACAACGGTCGCCAGATGCAACCCACCATTCGTTACGAAGTGGTGGACGCCGAGGGCAAAGTGATCCAGCCGTTTCGCCCCAAACTACGCTGGGACATCACCAAAGATCCGCTCATCCAGGAATTTCGCAACCCGGGCGGGTTGGGCAGTTGTAAGTTCACCGGTCAGTTGAAGACGGTCGACCCCTGGGTCATCAAACAAATCCAACGCGGGATGCGCATGGCCGTGACCACCTTTCCCCACGGGACGTTGTACCAAGTGTTTAAAGACTTTCACATCGCAGCAGTAGCCGGGAAAACGGGGACGGCGGAATATTGCGACAACAGAGCGCAAAAGCGCAACCTTTGCCGCCGCGGCGACTGGCCTACCCACGGCTGGACGGTGGCCTATGCGCCTTATGATGACCCGGAGATTGTGGTCGTGGCCTTCATCTACAACGGCGGCGAAGGCGCGGTGGTGGCCGGTCCGGTGGTGCGCCGAGTGATGGAGGCGTATTTCACGCTCAAGTCTGCCGCCCGCTAATCATTCTGGAGGTGCCTCATGGCTTATGCTGGGGTGATTGCCCGCTATCGAGCATGGTTGGATTTACCGGAACACACGCGCCCGGTTTCGCTGCTGGAGGGGGATACGCCTCTGGTGCCGGCGCCGCGGTTGGCCGCGCGGCTGGGAGGAGGCTTTCGTTTGCTGATCAAGTACGAAGGGCTTAACCCCACCGGCTCGTTCAAAGATCGCGGGATGACGGCAGCAGTAAGCGAGGCCATAGGGCGGGGTGCCACGGCGGTGATCTGCGCCTCGACCGGCAACACCGCTGCCTCGGCAGCCGCGTACGCGGCGCGCGCCGGGTTGAAATCGGTGGTTTTGATTCCCGAGGGCAAGGTGGCCTTGGGCAAACTGGCAGGGGCGCTGGCTTACGGCGCCCAAGTGGTGCAGGTAGAGGGCTCTTTCGACGACGCGCTGCGCTTGGTGGTAGAAATTACCCGCAAACACCCCCTGGCGCTGGTCAATTCTATCAACCCGTATCGCCTGGAAGGGCAGAAGACGGCGGCCTTCGAAATTTGCGATACCTTAGGGTGCGCGCCGGATTGGCTTTGCCTGCCGGTAGGCAACGCGGGCAACATCACGGCTTACTGGATGGGCTTCCGGCAATACCACGCCGCCAGGGGCACGGGGCTGCCGCGGTTGCTGGGCGTCCAGGCGGCTGGCGCAGCGCCGTTGGTGCTCGGCCACCCGGTGGACACGCCGGAAACCGTCGCCACGGCCATCCGCATTGGTCGCCCGGCGCGCGGCGAGCAAGCGTTGCAAGCGGCGCAAGAATCGCGGGGGCGCATCGTTGCCGTGAGCGACGACGCGATTTTGGAAATGCAGCAGATGTTGGCTGAGGAAGAAGGGCTATGGGTCGAGCCGGCCTCGGCGGCAGGGCTGGCCGGCCTGGCCGCCGAAATCGCCGCCGGTCGCCTCGACC
>JALSPT010000009.1 GCA_026985785.1 Anaerolineales bacterium | reverse complement strand
CCTCGTCCGAGCGGGCGGTGAGCATCAGAATGGGCGTGCTGCTTTCCCGACGGACGATGCGGCACACTTCGAAGCCGTCGATGCCGGGGAGCATGACGTCCAGCACGATCAGGTCGAAAGGTTGACTCTGGGCTTTTCGGACGGCCTCCCAGCCTTCTTTGGCGGTTTCCACCGTGTAGCCGTGGCGGCGGAGGTTGTAAGCCAGGGTTTCTTGTAAGGTGGGGTCGTCTTCGACCAGCAAGATGCGGCTCATCGTGGCCTCCTGATGGGAAAATTTTACCATTGCGTTGTGGAGAAAGCATGAAAAGAAGTGTGCTACAATCGTACGTATTGAGCAGATGCATAGGCGGTTTTCGCCGCCGGAACATCATCGTTTTTTGGCATCTCGCTTTTGTGATGGAGGTGTGTGATGCGCAGCAAGATGATTGGGTTCCTTGCTCTGGCAATCGTTTTTCTCATGGGGTGCAGTTTGCTGTCGCCTGCCAAGGTGGCAGAAGTGGCGCAGCAGATTGCTCCGACGGCGGCTGCTTTGGCCACGCAAGCGGAAAGCCACGTGGCCACGGCAGCGCCCGCGGCTACAGCGCAACCGCCTGCTGAGACCACGGCCTCGGCTCCCTCCGGCGAAATCCATGGGCCTATGGACGAAGCGGATCTGCACAGTTTTCGTTCCACGATCACGGTTACTTTGGAAAGTAAACTGGTAGATCCCAGCCCCGTGACAATCTATCAGGTCGAAATCACCAAAGCGCAAAAACCGCAGCCGGTGACCCATCTTGTGGTCAAGAGCGGCTTGCCGCTGAAGCCGGAGACGGAGATTTATGAAACGAAGGGTGGCTTTTACTCCCGTGATCCGGAAAGTGGCCAGTGGATCACATTGCAAGGTGAGGGGTTTGGGGACACGGTGAGTGGCGCGGCTGACCTCATCTTGTCACCCCAAGCGGTGTTGGCCATGGCCTTTTCCAAGGGGAAGCCGGTGACTTATCAAGGGAAACCGGCGCTGCAATATCACTGGGAGGCCAGCACTCCCCAGGCGCTTCAACAGGCTGGACTGAGCGATAATCTGCTCCCCTCCACCCGAGGGCTTGGTGACGCTCGCTTTGAGCCGCAGAAGGTGACGGTGGACGCGATCACACTGCGGAACGGCCTGGTGGTCAAACAAGTGATGCGCGCCGAGGGGCAGTTGACCCGCAACGGTCAAACCGCCCCGGCAGTGGTGACATGGCAGATGACCTTGACCGACCTCAACGCTGACCTTAACCTGCCCTTGCCGCAAGATCTCCAGACCCAGACCTCCGCCACCAATGCCCCTTTGCCGTTACCAGAAAACGCCAAACTGAGCATGGCGATGGGAGGGGCTGGCGTGTACACCGTCCCCAATACCACGGTGGACGACCTGCTCGCATTTTGGCGGGACAAGGGGCTCACCGTGGTCTCCAAGATGGGCGATGCGCAAGGTGGTATGTTCGTCGTAGTCAAGAAAGCCGACGGCACGCAGGTCAAGGTGTTGTTGGGCATAGAGGGCCAGGACGTTGTGGTGACGTTCACCCCATAGCAAAAACTGCCATAGTGACAGATGACATGCCTCGCGGTGAAAACCGGCAATTCAGGCCAGAGCGTGGTGGCATTGTCGTACAATAGAAGCGTTACCCATTGCAATTTCTTCATGGAGGTGAACGATGAAAGCAGTGAAAGCGCTTGGTTGGGCCTTGGTGCTCGTAGGTGTGTGGACGGTGTTGGCGCCTTTCGTATGGGGGTACGCGGCGAAAGTGCCTGTGGCACAATCTGTAGTGTTGGGCGTGTCCTGGGCAGCTTTCGGTTTGTGGATTGCCCTGACGGAGCAGCCGACAGCGGTGGCCTTGCTGGGATGGCTGAGCGCGTTGTTGGGCGTGGGATTGATTTTTGCTCCCGCGCTGGCGGGCTACAGCCAAGTGAGCGCGGCTTTCTGGAATGATGTGTTGGTGGGTTTCATGGCCATGGTGTTGGGGGCGTGGGCGGCCTTTTGGAGCCGTGAAATGCCAGAGCCTCAGGCGCCCGTGTTGGCACCTCACCATCACGGATAATTCCTTGTCTCGCGATAAGAAGCCACGCTCTTTTTGGCGTGGCTTCTTACATTCGGGTGGAAAGACCGACGATCTGAACTTTGCAGCCGTTATTTGACGGAAGTGAAACCCCTCGCCAAGAAGACCACCCCGGCGAGGGGTTTGTGTTGGAAGTGATATCTTGCCTGCTTGCGCGACGAGATGGCTATTTGACCAGGTCGACTCTGGCCGGAACGTGGTACACGTGGTCGGCGTCGAAAGCGATCATCACTTGAAATCCTCCTCGGATAGTGATCTGGTTGCAGAGGAGTTGAGACCACCCCATCATCATGCCGCCGCCGTTGAGGTCGCAATTGCCGTTCGGAGCGTAGATGCTGCCGACCAACATGCTGCCACTCTCGGTGCTGATGGTGACATGGCCGGGATTGTAGAACAGCATCCCACCCCAGTCGAACGGTGGCGTGCCTGCGTCCAGCGCAACGGTACTCCTATTCCCCAGCGTGATGCCGCTGCCGTTTTCGAAATAGAAGGTCTGGTTGAGCCCCATGGCGTGGCCGTCGATGGTGACGTCTTGGGCAAAACAGTGCGCGCCGGGGAGGAAAATAGCGGCTTCGCCGTCGTTGACGCGAATGGCTGTGTTGTATTGACCGGGCGGATACACTTTACAGGCTTCGTCAGTACCTTCCCTGAAATCGTTGAACATGCCTTCCATCACGCCTTGAAAACTGTTGAACATCTCGGAGGCGCTATCGGACCCTGTGAAACCGCTGAAGTTGCTGATGTTGGGCATCCCACTTGCCGCGTTCATGAAATCGCTCATCATAGCGGCCATTTCTGCTTCCATGGCATCCACGCCGGTAATTTCGCTGCACGAAATGGGTTGTGCCACGGTGTTGCACGCTTCCGGTTTGGGGAGGTTGGCGAGGGCGGTCATCGGAGGGCGAGGTGTGTTTTCGTACACCGCTGCCCCCATGATGGGCACCTGGGGGCCGATGGCCATCATGTTCATCATTGGGTTGCAGAACATGAAACCGCCGTTACATTCAATGGACTCGCCTGCGGTGATCTCGCCGCCGAAGGGGAAGGGGAAGCCCTGGAACGACCACAGGTGTCCCATCTCGGTACGGATGATGTTGCTATCCGAGCGCACGCGCCCCCAGGCCATGGCCCCGCCGCCGTTTTTGACTTTGAGGTCGTCGCGGGAGCGGATGGCGTAGCCGTCTTCAAGGGGAACTTCTTTGCAGGCGTGAGAAATGGCGGTGGCACCTGTTGTGGAAGTGTCTTGACCGATGAATTGAGCAAAAATGGCGGTGGTTTGTGCTTTCAGGCTTACCTGGAAACAACTACATTGTGCAGAGGCCGTATCGCTGGTGAGTTCCTGGCAGGTGGCACTGTCCAATTGCTGGACGTCCACCTCGACGTTGTCGGCGTCGTTGTCAAAACCGTCATTCTTAGCCACATTCAGCGCCGCGGTTTGCCAGTTGCTGTTGTCGCGTGCCCAGGCGTTGGCGGCTGCCAGGGCGGCTTCGTCGGCGGCTGCGCGCGCCCGCCGACGCACGCTGAGGATGTGGCCTCCGTCAATGGCAAGCGCCACGAAGCCGAGAAATACGGCCATTCCCAGCGCTATGAAGACCAGGCTTTGGCCTCTTTTGTGGATGTGAGAAGGGTTTTTGGAAAACATCACAACCTCCAGTTGGAGTCAAGGACATTCAGGGGCTAAGATCACTGCCTCTTCCGAGGCAGTCACGCGGACGGTATCTCCTAAGACGCTCATAGTCATGGGCATCCGTAAGGGCACGTCGTACGAAACGGTCACGGTTACCCGGTTGCTGCCGTTGGCGCAGGCGTTACCGCTGTAAGTGATGCTGACGTCGTCTGCGGTCAATGGGAGCGTTGTCGTCGAATCGATGGCTCGCTGGGTAATGGCGGTGTTGTTGCCCGCTGCCATCGCGGCAAAAGTTACGCCTTCACGCGCCGCATCGCTGACGATTTGATAAGAGAAATAGATTCGGGCGACGTCAACGACGCCTCCTACTAAGAGGAGCAGCACGGTCAGGCTCAACGCGAACTCTAACAATGCTTGACCACGGGCGTGCTTTCGCATTTTGTTCTCCTGATTTTGTCTAAGGGGTGTTGGTGCTGCAAGTTGCCGTCTGATAAGTGCCATCGTCCAATGTGCCGCTGAGGGTAAAGCTTGTTGGTGGATCGTCTGAGCCGCTGTAGTCAAAGGAGAAAGAACGTTCGCCGTTGGCCGCGATGGTGTCATCTTGTGAAACAGGCTGGGCGGTGACAGTTTCTCCACTTTGGCTCAGCGCAATTTGCCAGTCATCGTCATACGAGCTTTCTATGCTTTGGCCGTTGGCGTAGATCCACACCAACTTCCAGTGATGCAATCCTTGTTGGGCCATCCAATGGATGGTGATGGTGGCGGTAGGCCACCCCCACCAACTTCCCTGTGTGGTGTATTGCACATTGCAATTGACAATTGGCGTGCCGATGGGGGCAGGCGTTACTGTTGGCGTTGGCGTGTTAGTGGGCGTGATGGGCGTAGGGGTATTGGTAGGCAGTGCCGGGGTATAAGTCGGCGTAGGGGTGGGCGTGTTAGGGGTATTGGTGGGGGTTGGTGTGTTTTGTGGTGGTGGGTTGCTTCCGCCGCCTCCACCGCCTCCACCACCGCCGGTGTTGGCAATGAGCACTTCTTTCACCACCGTGTGGGCGCTGTTGAAGGTGAAAGTGGCCGTGTCGGTAGAGAATAAGAAGAAAGGGTGATAGGCTACGGTAATGGTAACCCGCACCCGGTCGCCTGCTGTGAGGGAAACGTTGGCGCGATCGGCGTCCGCCGGACATTGGGCAAAGGTCGTGTCGGGCGTTCCGTGGTCGTAAGCAATCTGGATGTCGGTCGGTTGGGCCAGGAAGGCGAAGTGTCGGACGATATCGCGCATTCCTTTACAATCCTGGTAGTAAGGGATGCCATCTTCGTTTTCACCTGCTGAAGCGCCGTAGCGCGAAGCCTCCCGCGCCGCGTTGTTGGCGGCAGCATACACGAACATGGCACGCCCCAATTCGATCAGCCCGTAGGTTACTAGGAGCATCGCGGGTAAAATCAGAGCAAACTCCAATATCGTTTGCCCACGTTTTTGCCTTTGCTGGGGTTGCATTTCGTACACTCTCCCACTACTGCCTGAGTTTTAAGTGACTATAGGGTACTGTGGGAGAGGTGGATAAGCAATGCAACTTTTCTCAAGTTTTCGTTGCAATTTCATTGGGAAACGTGACAAGTTAAGTCCTCTTTGCTTCAGGCTAAGAGCCTATCCGGAAAATCTCACGGCTGATGTCATTGCGAGCCCCAACGGGGCGAAGCCATCCCCTCTTGGTAGGGGAGACTGCTTCGGCGGCTGCGGCTACTACGTTTGACTTTTTACCTTCGTTGACTGACAAATCTCATCAAGTCAAGAGGGCTTCCGTGTTTGACCTCTCCCTACCCCCGCTTCGGCATCGCCGTAGCGACGC
>JALSPT010000008.1 GCA_026985785.1 Anaerolineales bacterium | reverse complement strand
CCGCCGATGGTCGGGCGCATGGTGCCGGGCACCACCGCAGGCCACCAGCCATCCTCCAAAACATACTGCCACAGCCGCTCGATGGTCACGCCCGGCTCGACGGTGATTTCGCCGCTCCCGGGGTTCCAGTCCAGCACGCGGTTCATGCGGCGCAAATCGAGCACCACGCCGCCGGAAGCCAGGTGCGCGTCGCCGTAACTGCGGCCTGCGCCCCGCAGCGCCACCCGCAGGCCGCGCGCCTGCGCCTGCCGTAACAGGTCGGCGATCTGCTCGGCGTGGGTCGGTCGGTAAACGTAGCCAGGGGCTGCGATGCTGTGCCCGAAGTTTTCCAGGCGGCGAAGGCGATCGGGGGAGGGGAAGGAAGAGGAAGAGGACATGAGGGGGCCTCAGGGGAAAATTACGAATGGCGGGTTACGAATTGCGAATTGCGAATGACGGGGCGCAATTCCTCATTCATCATTCGCAACTGGCGGCAGGTACGGCATTTCAGGACCAGGAACGCCCAGATGCTCGGCCAGGGCGGCCCGCAGCGCGACGCGGTCGTCCCAGGGATATTCGGTTTCGCCGAAGCACATGGACTGCTCGTGCCCTTTGCCGCACACGATGACCACGTCGCCCGGCTGCGCCATGCGTACCGCGGCGCGGATGGCTTCCCGCCGGTCGGGGATGCGAAAGAAGGTTTCGCCTTCCACCCCGCCCTGGGATGCTGCGCCGGCGGCCATTTCGGCCAAAATCGCATCCAGCGATTCGGTGCGCGGGTCTTCCGCCGTGAGCACCGTGACGTCGGCCAGTTGAGCAGCGGTTGCGGCCATCAGGCGGCGCTTCTCGCGGTCGCGCAGGCCCGCAGAGCCAAAGACGGCAATCACGCGCCCGGTCGTCATCCGGCGGGCGGTTTCCAGGGCGCGGCGCAGGGCGTTGGGTGTGTGGGCAAAATCCACGATGGCGGTGAAGGGCTGCCCCAGGTCAATGCGCTCCATGCGTCCGGGGATGCCCTCCAGCGCGGCGACGCCCTGCCGCGCGACTTCCGGTGCGATGCCCAGCCCCACCACGGTGGCCGCAATGGCCGCCAGCATGTTGCTCACATTGTACGCGCCCACCAACGGCGAAGCCACGGGAAAGCGAAATCCCGGCCCCACGGCCACGAAGCGCAGCCCGGCGGGCGTGTGCTCCACGGCCTCGGCGCGCACGTCGGCTTCGGGATGCAAGCCATAGGTCACAGCGGGCACGCTCAGGCGGGGCTTGAGAAAGGCGTAGGAATCCTCGTCATCGCGGTTGAGCACCGCGAGGCGGGGGTTGCCGTGGGGCTTGGGCGGCGTCTCGGCCAGCATGTCAAAGAGGCGCGCCTTGGCCTCGAAATAAGCCTGGCGGGAGCCGTGGTAATCGAGGTGCTCGTGGGTGATATTGGTCACCACGCCGATGTCGAACTCACAGGCGGTGACGCGATGCTGCGCCAGGCCGTGGGAGGTGGCTTCCAGCACCGCGTGGGTGAGGCCGGCAGCCACCATTTCGGCCAAATACGCCTGGGTTTGCGGCGCGGGCGGGGTGGTGGTGTGGAAGCCGGTATCCAGCACCCGCTCGCCCACCACGGCGTTCACAGTGGAAATCATCCCCACCGGAATGCCCGCGGCTTTGAGGATGTGGAAAATGAAGTTCGCGGTGGTGGTCTTGCCGTCCGTGCCGGTGACGCCAATCATGGTGAGGTGATGGGCGGGGTGGCCGTAATACGCCGCCGTCAGGTAAGCCAGCGCCTCACGGGCATCGCGCACCCGCACGTAAGGCACGCGCAGGCCGGCGAAATCGGCTTCCGGGCGCTCACCCACCACCGCCGAAGCGCCGCGTGCCACCGCCGCGGGGATGAAGCGGTGGCCGTCCACCGCCACGCCGGGGATGGCGATGAACAGGTCGCCGCGGCGCACTTGGCGGGAATCCGAGGCAATGCCGGAAACCCAAACTTCCTCCTCGGGCACGGCGACGCGGTAAGGCAGGGCAGTCAGCAGGTCGGCTAAGAAAATCGGACGGGGAGAGGGCATAGGGGAGGTTAGGGGGTTAGGGGGCAGGGTTACTTGGTTGGAGGGTGCAACAAGAAAAGCGCCCGCGGCTGAATGCCCCGGGCGCCTGGTTTCGCCACGCGGAGCGACAGTGCCGCTCCTCATTGCTATGAAACCTCAACCCATTGTCAGATCAGTGCTTCACGCAATTCCTGCAGATGGCCGCTCACCGAGTCGTCGAGCACTTTGTCGCCGACGCGAATGATCACGCCGCCCATGATGGTAGGATCCACTTTGAAGGTCACCGGGATTTCTCTACCGAGTTTGGCAAACAGGTTCTTTTTGATCGTCTCCTGCTCTTCCTCGGTCAAGGGCAAGGCGCTGATCACCTCGGCGCTATCGGCCACGGCGTCTTCCAGTTCATCCAAGACGGTAACCTTGCCGCCTTCGATGCCGGAGAAGAACGCATCCAGCAACTGGCGCTGGCGCTGCTCGTCCAGAGCCGTGCCAATCAGTTTCTGGGCCGCCGCAATGGCCAACATCGCCACCTGGCTACGCAGTTCGCGCAAAATGCGCTCTCGCTCGGCCTGGGCCGCTTCGACGGCCTCGGCGCGAATGCGAGCGGCTTCCGCCTCGGCCTGGGCTTTGATCTCACGCCCCACCGCCTCGGCGCGCTCGCTGGCTTCCCGCACAATCTGGCTGGCCTTGGCGCGCGCTTCGGCCAAAATCTTTTCCGCCTCTTTCTCGGCATTGGCGCGAGCCTCAGCAGCCACACGGGCATCTTCCAGCCCCTTAGCGATGATCTGGCGGCGCTTCTCCAGCATCTCCATGATGGGCGGATACGCCCATTTCTTGAGCACCCAGAACATCACGCCAAAGTTGACGATCTGGACGATCAAGTAGCCCAAATTAATGCCTAAATTCTGTAAGGCTTCCAACGCAGACCTCCTTCAGGTCACTCGGGGGCAAGGATACTATTTCACCACGAAGAGGATCAACAGCGCCACCACCAGGCAGTAAATAGCCACTGCTTCCGCAAACGCAATGCCCAAAATCATGTTGGTCTGCACCTGACCTGCCACATCAGGATTCCGAGCAATACCCTGCACCGCACCGTGTGCCGAAAGGCCAATGCCAATCCCGCCGCCCATCGCGCCGATCATCGCGAGGCCGGCACCAATCAATTTTGCAGCCGTAACAATGCTTTGAGGATCCATCGTTGTTTTCAACCTCCGTTTTTTAGAATTTCTAAAGGTAAAAAGGCCAACTTCATGCGTGGGCTTCGCCGTGCTCTTCACCGCCGTGGGGATGCGTCGCCAGCGCCATGAACATCAGGGTCAGCATACCGAACACCAGCGCCTGCACGATACCCACAAACGCCTCCAGCAGCAGCACGCCCGACTGCAGCAAAATGGGCACAAGGTAGCCCAAAACGAACAACATCACCGAGCCAGCAAACAGGTTACCAAACAACCGGAAAGAGAACGAAATGATCTTCGCCACCTCGGAGATGATCTCCAGGATACTGACGAAGAAATCGATCACACCCATGTACATCGGCTTGACTTTGAAGATGGCTTCGATGTTGAAAAACTTTTTGAAATACGGCAAACCCAAAGCCCGCACCCCAATGACCTGGGTCATGAACACGGAGACCAGCGCCAGAGCAATGGTGAAATTGAGGTCGGTCGAGGCGACACGCACCCACGCCATCACCTGGAAATCACCCGGCTTCTTCATCAGAAATGGGCCTACATGGCCAAAACCCTTTACCCCTTCTTCCACATGGTGCAACCATCCAATACTGTCCACCCCCGGCAGAAGTTCCGTCCAGTTGGCGATCAGGACAACCAGGAAAAAGGTGGCAAAATAGGGGAAAATGGTCTCCGTCCACTTACCCGCCGTTGTCTCCGTGAGGTTGTAAATTGCTTCCAGGGTGGCTTCCAGCACGCCGCTGATGCCGCGCGGGATCAAATCGCCGCTCCGGGCTGCTTTTTGTACTGCCCACACCAACCCCAAAAGCACCACATCAATCAGCAGGGTGGCAACCAGGGTGTTGGTGAGGTAAATATCGCCCCAAATGCCACCAAGGCGGAGCAACGGCTGTTCCAGCACCGGCTCGGCAGGCAGCTGAATGTGGGGCATCACTGGCGGGAAGAAATACCACCCCAGCCCACTCAACACCACGGCAATGCCCAGCGGCAGCCCGATTTCCTTCCATTTGTTGCTTTTCTTTTTCTGCGCATCTGCCATAGAAGTTCTACCTCCAGCGTTGCTTTTCACGCCTCGGGGGCTTGATCGTGCACCGCGAATCGAGACTCCAACTCTCGGGCGGTATGGCGCACGACGACAAACACCACCACCGTCACCACCGGAATACTGGCAATCAACAAAGCAATCGTCCCCAGCGCGCCCAGGCCAAAGTGTCTATCCAGCCAGGCCCCTATCGCCAACGTCACGGCTACGATGATGACGGTCAATACACCCACCAACGCCATCGTGCGTGCCAAGGCGCGGCTAAACGCCCGTTGGCGCGCGACAACTTCCTGTTGGCGTGGTTCGTCACCCGTCATAGCGCCCGCATTGTAACATAGGGCTAAAGGAACCGTCAACCAAAGTCAAAGTACAAAAAAGCAGCCAGTGGACGGTTCAAGCGTTCACCGGCTGCTCCCAATCCAGGGCTAAAACAGGACGGCTGCTGCCTGGCGTGCCCAGGCAAACCAGGGGGCGAAAGCGATACCCACCAACAGCACCGCTGAGGCAAGCACCACCAACCCTACCGTGTAGGATGGGCTGACGGTGATTTTGTTGTCGGCCTTGGGCGGGTCGAAATAAGCCACCTTGAACACCACAATGTAGTAGTACATCGCCACGACCGAGTTGAGCACGCCCACAATGGCCAGCCACACCAGGTTGGCTTTCACAGCCGCCCCGAACAACCACGCTTTACCCACAAAACCGCCAAACGGCGGCGTGCCGGAGAGGGAAAGCAGCGCCACCATCAGAGCCAGCGCCAGCCAGGGCGAGCGCTTCCCAAGCCCGGCGTAATCCTCGATGGCCGTGCTGCCATCGGCTTTCTCCACCATCGCCACCACAGCGAACGCGGTGATGTTGCTCAACAAATACACACCCAGGTAGAAGATCACACCCGTGACGCCCAGTTCGGTCATCGCCACCAGGCCAATGAGAATGTAACCCGCATGGGCGATGGAAGAGTACGCCAGCATCCGCTTGATGTCGGTCTGGGCGATGGCGAGGGTGTTGCCCAAGGTCATGGTTGCCACCGAAACGGCGGCCAGCATCGCGCCCCAATACGGCACCGTGCTCTGGGGAAAGGCGCTCATGAACACCCGCACCAGGACGGCAAAGCCTGCCGCCTTGGAAGCCGTGGAGAGGAAACCGGTCACCGGCGTGGGCGCACCCTGGTAAACATCGGGCGCCCAGAAATGCAACGGCACCACCGAGGTCTTGAACCCAAAGCCCACGAGAATCAACACCATGATGCCGAGCACCGTGCTCAGCCCCAGCCCTGCAGTCTGGATGGCAGAGGGCAGGTCGGCCAAATGGGTCGCGCCGGTAAAGCCGTACAGCAGGCTAAAGCCGTACAGCATCACCGCCGAGGCCATCGCACCGAACAGCAGGTACTTGAACCCGGCCTCGTTGGACTTGCGGTCGGCGTGCAAAAAGCCCGCCAAAATGTACATCGGGATGGATGTGGTTTCGATGGCGAGGTAGAGCATCACCAAATCGGCGGCACCGGCCATCAGCGCCATGCCTAACGTAGAAGCCAGCAGCAGGATGTAAAACTCACCCCGCTCGCCGAGGTTCTCGACGTCCATCGCAAACAGCGCCGTCGCCGCTGCGCCCACGATGAAGACCATCTGGAAGACGAAAGCCAGCCAGTCGTGCCGCAGCATCCCGCCCCACACCAGCGCGCCGCCTTCCGGCGGACGGGCGTACAGCAGGCTAGCCACGAAGGTCACCGCCAGGCCGCCGACGGTGATCCAGCCCAGCAGCCGGGGATGTTTGCCGCGTTCCATCAAATCAACGAAGAGCACCGCCGCGGCCACCAGCAAAATCAACAATTCCGGCAGAATTGCCAACATCATTGCAGAGTCAATGCCACTCACTTAGGCACCTCCAGGCACAAGTTCGGCTCGGACACCGGCATCAGAGCAAGGCCAGCAAGTGCATCGTCGCCTTGTTGATGACGTCCAAAATCCACATCGGCCACACGCCAATCCACAGCATCAGCACCATCAGCGGCGCGATGACCGCAATCTCGCGCACGGAAATGTCGCTCAGGTGGCCGACCCATTTGGTGTTCAGCGGGCCTTGCAGCACATCCCGCAGCCCTTTGAGGATGTAAGCGCCGGTGAACAGCAGGCCCAACATGCTCAACGCGGTAAACAGTGTGAACACCGGCCACGCGCCTCGCACCACCAAGAATTCGGAGACAAAGCCATTCAAGCCGGGCAATCCCAGGGAAGCCATCGAAGTGAACAGCAAAATGCCGCCGTAAATCGGAACCAAGGGCCACAACCCACCGAACTCGCGCAGGTCGCGGGTGTGCGCCCGCTCGTAAATCACACCGACCAGGAAGAACATGCCAGCAGCCGAAAGGCCGTGGTTGAACATCTGCAACACAGCGCCGTTGAGGGCAACCGCCGCCGTGGTCGGGTCGGTGGAAACCGCATAAGCGGCAGCAGCAATGCCCAAAATCACGAAGCCCATGTGGTTGACCGAGGAATAGGCCACCAGGCGCTTGAAATCGGTCTGGCCAAACGAGGCAAAAGCGCCCATCACGATGGACATCATGCCGAGAAAGGCCAATGCGCCGGCAAAGATCTTGGCCTGCTCAGGGTAAAGCGGCAGGATGAAGCGCAGGAAACCAAACGCGCCCAGTTTCAGCATCACCCCGGCCAGAATCATCGAGCCGGGCGTGGGGGCTGCCGTGTGGGCGTCGGGCAGCCAGGTGTGGAACGGCCACACCGGTACTTTGATGGCAAAGGCGATCACGAAAGCCCAGAACACAATCGCCTTGATGGTGGACACCGGAATGCCCCACAGCGCGCCGCTAACCGTCTTCCACTTGGACATCACCGTGACCAGGTCGAACGAGCCGCTCAGCATCCCCAGCAGGAAGATGGCCGCCAGCAAGCCCAGCGAACCGGCCATGGTGTAGAGCAGGAACTTGAAGGCCGCGTAGTCACGCTCTTTGGCCTCGCGGTTTTTGCCCCACACCCGCACACCCTTCTCGCTGCCCCACTGGCTGATGAGGAAGAACATCGGGATCAGGCTGACTTCCCAGAACACATAGAAGAACACCAGGTCCAGCGCCATGAACACGCCCAACATGCCGGTTTCCATCAGTAGGAAGAGCACCATGTAGGTCTTCACCCGATCTTCGATGCTGAAGGAAGCCAGCAGCGCCGCGGTGGTGAGCAGGGTGGTCAACAGCACCATGGTCAGGGCAATGCCGTCCACGCCCAGGTGATAGGAAGAATGCACTACGGTGAACCAGGGAGCAATTTCCTCGAACTGAAAGCCTTTTACCGCCGGATCGAAGGCTACCCACAACCAAATGGAGAGCGCCAACGGTACCATGCTGGCAATGAAAGCAAACCAACGGTGGAAATTGACCTTTTCCTTGGGGAAGAACAACATTACCACTGCGGCCAGCGCAGGCGTGAACAAAATCCACGAGAGCAAATGATTCTGAAGAAACGCCATAGTTCGCTCCTTATCCGCCGATCTTAGTGGGCAAAGACCAGCAGGTAATACACCAAGGCGCCAAAGGCCACCACCGAGGTCATGGCAGCGACCATGTAATCCTGCACGCGACCGGTTTGCACCACCCGGAAAGCGCGGCCAAAGGTGCGCACGATGTTGCCGATGAGGTCCCCTGCGCCGCTGATGATGGGCAGGTCGAAGCCGTAGGCCAGGATCTTGCCAAGGTCGAACACCACGCGTGCGATGGCGTGCAAGATGCCGTCGATCACGCCGCGATCGACCCAGCGGAAGGTGAACACCTCGGCCAGCCAGTAAGCCGGTCGGATGAAGATCAGGCCGTACAGTTCGTCGAAATAGTATTTATTCTGCAAAAGGGTGTGCACCGGCCCCAAGGCTTTCTTCAGCGGATCCTGCGCCGGGTCGGGCGAGCGCACATCTTTGTAAACCAGCCAACCGAAGAACAAACCACCCAAAGCCACCGTCAACGAGGTGTACAGCGGCACCAGGCTCCCCTCGGCCAGGTGTTCCAGCCAGCCCATTTCCTCCAGCAAGCCCTCGTAGGTCGCGCCCACCCAGTGGTGGAACCAGTTGGGCAACAGGCCGCCCAACAAGGGGAAATGTTCGGGGATGCCCACCCAGCCGGCAGTCAGCGCAAAGAAAGCCAACACCATCAGCGGCACGGTCATCGTCCACGGGGTTTCGTGGGCGTGCTCGGCTTCCGGCGTGCGCGGTTGGCCGAGGAAGGTGAGGGTAATCTGCCGCATGGTGTAGAAAGCGGTCAGGAACGCCGCCAGCGCCAGCGTCCAGAAAATCACCGGATGGCCGCCGAAAAACGACGAACTGAGGATCTCATCCTTCGACCAGAAGCCCGCCGTCAACACAGGGAAACCGGAGAGTGCAAAACCGCCGATGAGGAAGGTCCAGAAGGTAATCGGCATCTTCTTCGCCAGGCCGCCCATGTTGAACATATCCTGCGGGTCGACCTCGTGGTTGCCGGTGTGCAGCACACCGTGCTCCATGCCGTGAATCACCGAGCCGGAGCCGAGGAAGAGGAGCGCCTTGAAGAAAGCGTGGGTAATCAGGTGGAAAGTGGCCGCGATGTAAGAGCCTGCACCGAGGGCAGCCACCATGTAGCCCAACTGCGAGATGGTGGAGTAAGCGAGGACGCGCTTGATGTCGTTTTGCGCCACGGCAATGGTCGCCGCGAACAAAGCCGTAAAGCCGCCAATGAAGCCCATCACCGCCAGCGGCGAGAAGAACGCGCCGTTCATCGACCCGGCTTTCAGCAACGGGAACATGCGGATGACCATGTACACACCGGCGGAAACCATCGTCGCGGCGTGAATCATAGCCGAAACCGGCGTCGGGCCTTCCATCGCGTCGGGCAGCCACACATGCAGCGGCCATTGCGCCGATTTGCCCACCGTACCGATGAACAGCAGCACGCCGATCAGCCCCGCCGCCGAAAGCCCCAGCACGTGGCTCGGCGTGCTGGCAAGGGCATGGAGCGTTTCAGGTTTGAAAATATCGGGGAAAGAAAGCGTGCCGGTTGCCGTGTAAAGATAGGCGATGCCCAAGAGCATGAACACATCGCCCACACGGGTGGTCATGAAAGCCTTGATGCCCGCCGCCCGCGCCGAAGGCTTGGCAAACCAGAAGCCAATCAGCAGGTACGAGCACAAACCCATGATTTCCCAGCCCACGAACAGGGTGAGCAGGTTGTCGGAAATCGCCAGCAGGTACATGCCCGCAGCAAACAAGCCGATATAAGCAAAGAAGCGGGAATACATCGGCTCGATGGAAGGCACACGATGCTTATGCCCGTGTGCATCCACCACCGTCGCGCCGTGCGGGGGCAAGCCCTTCTGGTCGTGGTCGCCTTCCGGATACCCGAAGTTATGGTACCCCACGCTATAAAGGAAGATCATGAAAATCGTCCAGGCGACGAAGAAGAGCACCGCCGCGGTCAGCGGGTCGACCATCACACCGATTTTCAAGTAACCGTCACCGGTGGGGAGCCAATTGACCCACGAATGGATGGGGTGCTCGGCCAGGGCTTCAGGACCGATTTTCAACGCCCGCACAAAAATCACCATCGCCCCCAGCCAGGAAAGGAAAGCCGCTCCCACGGCCAGGGTGTGGCTCAAGGCCTTGTTCCGATTGGTGAAAAGCACAATCAGCACAAAGGCCAACAAAGGAAAAACGGGGAGTAACCAGAGCAAAGTCGTCGTCGGCATGGCGTCCTCACATCATCTCTGGGGATACGCCCTGCCGCCGGGCAAGCGCCCGACGCCAGGCCTTACCATTTCAAGAGGTTAATCTCGTCAGCAGCCACCGAATTGAAGCGGCGGTACACGGCGATGAACAACGCCAGGCCCACGGCCACTTCCGCCGCTGCCACGGCGAACACAATCACGGCAAACGCCATCCCCACCGGCTGGTCGGGCGCGCGATAGCGCCAGAAGGCCAGCAGGTTGATGTTGACGGCGTTGAGCATCAGTTCCACGCCCATCAGGATGGCCACCGCGTTCTTACGGGCCAGCACACCAAACAACCCCAGGGCAAACAACGCCGCAGCCAAAATCAGATACCAGTCCAAAGGAATCATGGCACGACCTCCTACGAATTGCGGCGCGTCCAGGCGACGTACACCGCGCCGATGAGCGCCGCCAGCAGCAGCACCGAGGCGATCTCAAACGGGATGACAAAGCCGCCGGGGTTGACCAGGGCAGCGCCTAAATCGGCCACACTCGTCGCGGGCACCTCACCCACCGGCGAGGCCGGCAACGCCGCGCTGCGCACCAGCCAGGTCAGCCCGCCGAAGGCCAGCACGGCCAACACTGCCGCCCACGGCCACTGCTTACCGAGTTGCGGGCCGCGATCGCGCATCTCGCGGCGGGTGAGCATCACCACAAACATCATCAAAATAGCGATGGCGCCCACATACACCACAATCTGCACCACGGCAAAGAAAGATGCGCTCAGCAAGACGTACAGCACGGCCACGCTCGAAAGCGTTACAATCAGCCACAGTGCAGCGTGCACCATATTGGGGGTCGTCACCACACGAAACGCCGAGAACAAGGCAACCACCGCCGTCAGCAAAAAGACAATCTGCATCGCCGTCATACTTCTGCTCCTCTTACGACGCGGCTTCGGTCGAGGTTTCGGCAACCGCAGGGCGCGGCGGGCGCGCCACCGGATATTGCCCCGGTTGCGCCACCACCGGGCGGCGCGCCGCACGCGCCTTCTCCCACGCCTGCAGGTAGCGCAACACCAACCAGCCCACCACCAAGTTCATCACCAGATGGCTGAGCGCCTGCCCCCACGCGCCCCAACCAGCCACGAAGTAATCCAACACCGCCGTCAGCACCAGCAGCACCAGCGCCAACGGCGTCAGGAATTTCCAACTGAAGTTCATCATCTGGTCGATGCGCACGCGAGGCAGCGAGCCGCGCGCCCACACCACCAGGAAGTACACCGCAAAAGCCTTGATCCACAAATAGAGCAACCCCAACAGCGGGAAGGCCTCGGCACCTGGCCCACGCCAGCCGCCCAGGAAAAGCACCGCCGCCAGCGCGCCAATGGTGAAGGCGTGGAGGAAGTCGCCCACATAGAAGATGGCAAACACCATGCCCGAATATTCAATGTGGAACCCGGCCACAATTTCCGATTCGGCTTCCAGGAGGTCGAAAGGCGTGCGCCCCACCTCGGCCACCGAGGAGATGAAGTAAATCAAGAAAGCCAACGGCGCCGCCACGATGTACCACACATGCTGCGCCTCCACAATCCCCTGCAGGCTCATCGTCCCCGCCAGCAGCACGGGCACCAGCAACGCCAGCACGGTGGGCACTTCGTAAGAAATCATTTGCGCGACCGTGCGGATGGCGCTCACCAGGGCAAATTTGTTGTTGGAAGCCCAGCCGGACATCAAGATACCGAGCGTGGCAAAAGCGCCCACGGCGATGGTGTATAGCGCCGCGACGTTGATATCCATCCCCACCATCGGCATCAGCGGGATGACCGCCCACAACATCAAGACGCCCGCATCCATCACGATCGGCCCCAAAATGTAGATCGGCTTATCCGCCCCCTCGGGAATGATGACCTCTTTCGTCATAATCTTGATAAAGTCCGCAAACGGCTGCAAAAGGCCGTATGGACCGACCCGATTGGGCCCCAGGCGGTCTTGAAAACGCCCGATGATTTTGCGCTCATACCAGATCAGGAAAATGACCCACGTTTGCACCAGGGTCGCCAACACACCGGCGCCAATGAGATACAACAAAACAGTGGTCAGCCCCGGGGAGAGGCCCCACCCCAACAACAGGTTACGCAGCCATTCTGCAATCGCCCCAACGGGCTGGCTCAAAATTCCCATAGGACACGCTCCTCCGCATCAAAGAGGTTTTCGACGCGCCAACACAAAGGCCGACAAGCCTCTCTGCCCATCGGCCTCAAGCCCATTCCAGGGCACCCTTGCGCCAGGCGTACACCAACGCCGCCGCCAGCATCACCACAAAGATCACCCCTTCGATCACCCCGTAGAGCGGCAATTTGTGATACGCCACCGCCCAGGGGTAAAGGAAGACCAGTTCCACATCGAAGATGAGGAATACGAGGGCGAACAGGTAGTACTGGATCTTGAACTGCACCCAGGTTTCGCCCACGGTCTCCAAACCGCACTCGTAAGTATCCTGCTTGACGGGATTCGGGCGGCGCGGCCCTAAAAACCACCCCAGAACGGCCAGCAATGCCGGGAAGAAGAACGACAGTGCGACAAAGATACCAATGTAAATCCAACTGTCCATGAGCACTCCTCACAAACCTCCCCGCCTATGGCAAGGAAGAGATCAGCCGGCGAGTGTGTTGCAGGTTTCACAAAGCGCGTTGTCGGCATTTTACCACAAAACGCTTTTGATGTTCACGCAACTTTCATCTCCACGCGAATACCTGACAAACGACACCCCCTTCCCTTTTCCCCGTTTGGCCGTCGCGCGCATCCTTGCCCGCAAGGGAGCCCATGGTATAATTAGCCGCGTAAGGCACGGAGAGGTAGCGTAGTCCGGCCTAACGCGCCCGCCTGGAGAGCGGGTGAGCCCTCACAAGGGGCTCCGAGGGTTCGAATCCCTCCCTCTCCGCCAGCACAGCGCCCGATGGTCATCGGGCGCATGGCTTTTAAGGCAACCAGTGTGGCAATACGCCGTTGGTGACCACCAGGTGATGGTGGTGGGTTTCCAAATCGTACACCCAGATCTCCGGCGGGCGAGTGAAATCCACCAGGTTGGTGCGGGCATACGCCAGCAGGGGGCGGGTGGGGTGCCAGGCAAAATCCAGATGGTTGTAATTGGGCTCTTCCGTCACTTGATGGGCGGCGCTTCCGTCGGGGTGCATCAGCCAGAGTTGACGTCCGGGCGTCCAGTGCGTCGGATCGAGCGCCTTACGACCAAAGGCCAGCCAGGCCCCATCAGGCGAAAAGGCGGGGGTGGCATCTTCCAAATTGGGGTCACGGGTGAGGTCAAGGCGAGTGCGCCGGGGAGTAAAACGATACAGCCACAAATGCGCCGAAAGATACGGCGCTTGCGAAGGCGCCTGAGGCGACGTCCCCGGGGCGCTGCTTTTTTCCAGCAACATTTCCACTGCCACCAGCGCCCCGCCATCGGGCGCCCAGGCAGCGTTCTCTCCGGTATCGTTGGCGAGGAAGGCCACCTCCTGCCCCTTGGCAGGATCGAGCACCGGGTAGCCCTTGCGGGTCGCGTCGTAATACGCCAGCCGGCTGCCGGGCGACCAAAGGGGGCCATAGGTCACGTGGTCGGTGGGCAGACCGGGCGCTTCGCCACCGTCGGTGAGGCGGAGCAAATGCACGCGCGGGTTGCCCCCTGGCCCATCGCTACGCTCGTAAGCCAGCCAGCGGCCATCGGGCGAAGGCTGGGGATTGAGGCACTGGTCGTCGCCGCAGTCCACCACCGTCCGTATGGCATTGTCGTGCAGACGATCGAGCACAAAAATGCTCGCCCCCACCCCCAGCCGGGCGCTGAAATAGACCCAACGGCCATCCGCCGAGGGCGCAAACCCCAACACGCCGCCCTGATCGGTCAACCGCTTCACCCCACCGCCGTCCACGTTGACGGCGTAAATGTCTCCTCCCTGAGGTGGGGCGACATACGCCAGCAACACCGGCGCTATGGTAAACGACCATGCTGAGCCACGCCACAACGGCAGGCCATTGGTGGCCCTCAAGCCGCTTTCCACAGCGACGTGTACCGTCTCGCCCGGCGGCCAGGGCTGCTGCGGGGTGAAAGTCGCCGTCTTCCCCTCCACCGCCCACCGCCCCGGCACGGCGGGCGCAAAGTGGACGTGGGCTTCTAACGCCTCGGGATGCACCGGCTGGGAAAAAGTGAGCCGTACAATCACCGCGCCGCTGGCCACGGCCTGTCCATCGCGCGGCGAAAACGCCACGAGGCGTGGCGCACTCAACCAGGCTGCGGCAGCCGCTACGACCACCACAACCGGCACCACGAATATCACCAAGGCGCGCCAGCGGCGGAACATCGTTCAGTCCTGTGGATTAGGTACGGCAAACGCACCGATTTCCAGATTCGGCAAAGCGCGCTTCAATGTTTCGGGGGTGAGCACTACCGCCGCCTTGCGCACCCCCATACCCATCGAGAGTTCGGGTTGCTGGAAGATGCGCTCGTCGGCCAGGATGCGGATAGGGCGCGGCAGCCCCAGAGGCGAGACCGTGCCGATGGGGTAGCCGGTCACTTCCAGCACCTCTTCGGGCTTGGCCATGCTGATGCGGCGCTGGCCGAGGTATTTCCGCAGGGTCGGCCAGTGGGCGCGGTAGCCGCCGGGCACCAGCACCATGACGAATTCGCCGCTTTCCAGCCGAAAGAGCAGGCTACGGACGACTTGTTCGGGCTTCTGGCCGCGCAGCGCGGCGGCTTCCTCGGCGCTCTTGGGGTGATGACCATGTTCCACCACCCGATAGGGCAGGCCGAGGGCGTCTAAAGCAGCGGTTACAGGGGTTTGAGGGGGCATAAGGTAAGCGAAGAATGGCGAATGAGGAATGAGGACGGGACAGCGTTTTGAAGGTGAACTAAGAGTTTATCCGGAAGATCTCACGGCTGATGTCATTGCGAGCCCCAAAGGGGTGAAGCAATCTCCTTCCTCATAGGGGAGACTGCTTCAGCAGGCTTCGGCTACGCTCATCCCGCCTCGCAGTGACACACCTGCAGGGATTTTTCGGATAGATACCAAGCTCATTGTAGCATATCAGGACATTGCGCCTGCAACAATGCTCAGAAAGAAAACATTTCTGCGACGCCAGGGCTACCCAACGGCTGCCTGCAACGGCCAGGCAAGCAAGACAACTTCACCAACAAGAGCAAGTACAAGCCAGTCCGTGCAGTTTTTGACCGACGGAGCCGCTGCTCGCTGTAGCCGTGGTTAGCCTGGGCTCTGTGTGTCAATCAACCGTTACTTCTCCGTTTTCTCTCACCCAGAAATACACAAATTTTGCTACTGGTTTCAGCCATTCTATCTTTTTCGCTAACTTTCGATAGCGAGGATAATCGGGCAATGCTACTCCCAATGCTGCTTCCTCATTTTCTCCGCGATATTCCAAAATGTCAAAAATTGCATGCTTGAACCAATGCCCGGCCTGCGTTGAGGGGTGTGTCTTTGCTGTCCCTCGTGGATACCCTTTGACTGAAACCCACAGCACTCTTCCGTCCCGTTCGGCAACGATGTCCTTACCGGTTTGATGGCTGGCAGTATCTGCCACTGCTTTTATCCGGTAGCCTTGACGTTGTAAGTAATGCACCACAGAATCCTGCACATTCCCTTCCCAAAACCACTCTCGTTCTTGGTCTCCCGATGGTTGCAAAAGGTCATTCCCCGACCCTTCCCTCTTGAAGCGTTCAGTCTTTTTCTTGTCGCCTACCCCAAAAGCAGCATGTCCCTTTGTGGTTTGACAGCTCATCGTTTACTCTCTTCATCTTTCAAAGGGTCAGTGAAGCGCCTATCTCAAACTCACGGGCCCACCGGCGCTTTGAAATCGTAGATGCCGTCGCGCACCGCCCAGCGCGCACCGCAGTGGGGGCAGGCCAGCAGGTCGGGGCGGGTTTCCGGCAGGGCATAGCCGCAGGCCGGGCAGCGGAAGAACGCGCCGGCCTCGGCGGTTTCCGGCTGCCCCTGGGCGCGAGCGCGCACGAACACGCTGGGGGTGAGTTGCCACCATTTGCCCGTGGGCTGGGTCAGGGCATCCAGCGCCACCAGCACGCGGGCGGGCACCAGGCGCTTCAGCAGGCCAATCCGAAAGTGCGATACCGTGCGGATGTCTTCCACCGCGAAACCGGCCTCGTTCAGCCAGGCCAGCACCTGCCGCGGGTGGAAGTCGAAGTTCAGGGGGGCGAATTCCACCGGTTCGGGGGTGAAGGGGCTCCACGCCTGGCGGCGCAGCGCCCAGCGCAAAATGGCCTTCAGGTTGCGCTTGTTGGCAAATTCCAGGATGAAAAGGCCCTCGCGCCGCAGCACCCGGCGGGTTTCCTGCAGCACCCGCAGCGGCTCGGCCATGTGGTGCAGCACCCGAATCATGGTGGCGGCATCGAACAGGCCGTCCACGAAGGGCATGGTGTAGGCGTCGGCAGCCACGTACACATAGCGGTCGCTGCGGCCCAAGCGCTCCTGCGCCTGCCGCAGTTGGGTGCGGGAATAGTCGAGCAGCACCACCTTGCGGTAGCCGCGGTAGCGCGGGGTGTTGCGCCCCGCCCCCGCGCCGATTTCCAGCAGCAGGTCGCCGCCCTGGGCGGGCAGCAGATGGCGCAGAGCGACGGCCTCGGCACCGTCTTCGTAAGCGCGCCCGCCCTGCTCCCAAAACCGTTGCTGGTAATCGGAGCCTTCGTAATCGCACACCGGCGGGCGGTCGTGAAGGGTCACGTCAGGCTTCCTCCAATTGGAAAATCCGCATTTTTGGAGTGCGGTGACTTGTCACCGCTTTCAAAGCGGCATCACGATGCCGCACTCCGAAAAACCGGCGACCATTACATGGCATCTTCGGCTTCGTCCGCCTCCGGCTGCGGGCAGGCGTAGCCGCGCCCGACGCCGTGGTAACGGAAGCCCAGCGCGCACATCTTTTCGGGGTCGTAGATATTGCGCCCGTCAAACATCACCGGCTGGCGCATCAGGTCGCGTACCTTTTCCAGATCCAGTTGCTTGAATTCGTTCCAGTCGGTCACCACCACCAGGGCATCGCTGCCCTCGGCCAGGGCGTAGGGGTCGGCGCACATCGTCACGCCGGGCATGATGGCTTTGGCGTTGTCCATGGCGATGGGGTCGTAAGCCCGCACGGTCGCGCCGGCTTCCTGCAGGCCGCGGGCGATGTCGATGGCGGGCGATTCGCGCATGTCGTCGGTGTTGGGCTTGAAAGCCAGCCCCAGCAGGCCCACGGTTTTGCCTTCCAGCGCGCCGCCGAGCATTTCTTTGACACGCTCCACCACCATGCGGCGGCGGTCGGCGTTGATTTCCATCACCGCGTGCAGCAATTGCGGGTGGCGGCCTTTTTCCTCGGCCATGTGCGCCAGTGCCTTGACGTCCTTGGGGAAGCACGAACCGCCGTAGCCCAGCCCCGCTTTGAGGAACAGCGGCCCGATGCGCGGGTCGTAGCCCATGCCTACCGCCACCTCTTCCACATCCGCGCCCAGCGCCTCGCAGATGTTGGCGATTTCGTTGATGAACGAAATCTTAGTAGCCAAGAAGGCGTTGGAAGCGTACTTGATCATCTCCGCCGTGCGCAGGTCGGTGACGATGATGGGCGCGCGCAGCGGCAGGTGCAGTTGGGCGACCTTTTCGGCGGCGTCTTTGTCGGTGGAACCCAGCACCACCCGGTGGGGGTTCATGAAATCGGCGATCGCCGAGCCTTCCCGCAGGAATTCGGGGCAGGAGACCACCGAAAACGGCACCGGTTCGGGCTGGTGTTGGCGGATGATGTCGGCCACCCAATCGCCGGTGCCCACCGGCACGGTGGATTTGTTGATCACGATGAGCGGCTCGCGCATGGTCTCGGCGATGGATTTCGCTGCCGCTTCCACATAGCGCAAATCGGCCTCGCCGTCCACGCCTTCGGGCGTGCCCACGGCGATGAAGGCGAATTCGGTGCCATCCAGCGCCTCGCGGTACGAAGTGGTGAACGCCAACCGCCCGGCATGGACGTTGCGGCGCACCAGTTCTTCCAGGCCGGGCTCGTAGATCGGCATTTCGCCGCGCTTCAGGCGGGCGATGCGTTCTTCGTCAATATCCAGGGCGATGACCTTGTTGCCCAAATCGGCAAAGCAGGCGGCGGTGACCAAACCAACATAGCCCACGCCGACCACAGCAATCTGCTTCATGGAAAACACCCTCCCAGAAAATTTAGCGCAACCGCCAGGGCTGCGCGGCGTAATGATACCATAACCGCCTATGCCGCCGGGCGGGGACGCAAGTCGAAAGACGAGAGCAGCGCGCCGCTCAACGGCGCGGCCTGCAACGGCATGACCCGGCTATCGGCAAAATAAGGAAAATCGAAACGCACCACATCGCCCGCGAGTTTGCCGGGAATGGGCATCAGGCGGGCGGTGAGCGGCTTACGCAAGCGGCGGGAAAGGGCCGCCACATCCCACAGCACGGCGGCCAGTTGATCGGCGGTGGTATCGCCGGGGAGGGGCACGGTGTCCAGGCCGGTGCCGCACACCGCGCTGTAAGCGAGCAAATCTTTCAACGTCAGCAAACCTTCGGCAGCGCGAGCGGCCAGGACGGTATCTTCCAACACCGGCAGCATCAAGCCGTTGAAACCACTACGGGGGAAAGCAGCCCGGTCGAGGGCATCGGCCAGGAAAGCCGCCGCCGCCAGCGACCCATGCGCGCCCAACGCCGGCACCCCCAGCCGCTCCAACGCCGCCCCGATGGACGTTTCGGGGGCAGGGAACGGCGCAAGGGAGAAATCCAACCCCAAGAAACGCCCACCGTGGGCTGCTGCCGCCCGTTCGGACAGGCGGCTCAGGCGGCGTCCGTGGGCTTCCAGCGCCTTCACCAGGCGCTGGCGGGCCTCTTCGGCGGTGCTGGCAGCAGCAAAAGCCGCCACCGCCAGGTCGGCGGCTTCCAACGCCAACGCCACCAACACCTTCCTCTGGGGCAACAGCGGCGGGGCATACGCCGCGGGGAAAAACGGCGCGCCCGGCGGCACCGAGGCCAAGGCTGCAAAGCGCAGGTTGGCAAAGCCGTTTGCCTCCAGGGGGGCAAGATCGGCGATCACCTGGGCGCAGGCCATCACAGCGTCTGGGTGAATGCCGTCCTCATCAGCCATCACCGCACTACAAAAGACATTCGACGCCCCTGCCAGCATCGCCGGTATCCAGCGATAGGCCTGGGGCGCAGCGGGCACCGCCGGGCCCAAAGCGACATAATCCATCCCATGCTCGGCTGCCGCCGTGCCCAGACGCCGGGCAGCACGCACAGCCTCGGCTTCGCCTTCCGCCCACAAAGGGAACGGCGGCAATGCCAACCGCACGGTCTGCACGGCGTAATCTGCCGCCTCCAACGCCAACCGCACCGTGGCGGCCACCCGAGCGGCCTGAGGCAGATCAGATTCATGAGCAAAGACGGTCACCGAGCGAATTTGCATAGACACCCTCTCCATGGGCACGCCCAATCAAACCGAAAATTCTCAATACGTTCTCACTTCTCAGCCTATAGCCATGCCCACGATTCTATCACCAATCCCCCCTCTCACAGAGCAATGCGCCCCCACCAGGAGACAATATGCTATAATGAAAACACCTTCACCAAGAATGGAGCAAGAAATGGTAACCCGCCCACAGACCTACAAGATCCGCACCTTCCAGGATCTCTTGAACGCGCTGCGCGCACATCCCGAATGGCGGGAGGAACTACGGCGGCTGGTGCTGACCGATGAACTACTCAACCTGCCGCGAGAATTCCACGAATTCCGCGAACACGAGTTCAAACCCCTGGTTGGTCGGGTCGATCGTATCGAACAAAACGTGGAAGTGCTCAAGCAAGACGTGGAAGTGCTCAAGCAAGACGTGGGGGTGCTCAAGCAAGACGTGGGGGTGCTCAAGCAAGACGTCGCGGGGCTCAAAGGGGACGTGGGGCGATTGAAAGGCAGCGATCTGGAACGGCGCGTTCGCGAACGGGCACACGCCTACCTGGGGCGGTTGATACGCCGGGCGCGAGTATTATCGCCCAACGATTTAGCCCAAGCACTGGACAAAGCATTAGAGGGGGGGCAGCTCACCCCCGAAGAACGGGCCGAAGCGCTGTGGGCTGATGTCGTGGTACAAGGGCAACTATCGAGCGGCGAAACCCGCATCATCATTGCCGAGGTCTCTGCCGTAGTAGATAAAGAAGATGTGCAAAGAGCCATGCGGCGGGCAGCCATTATCGGCAAAGCCTTTGGGCTTCCCGCCATCCCCGTTGTCTTCGGCGCCACGGTTACCCAGGGGGCACAGACACTTCTTGATAGCGGAGAAGTGTTTTATATCCACGCAGAATAGCGCTGCAAAGTAGCCTCACCCACGAAGGAAAGATACACGCCGGTCAGCGCTCCCCTCAACACCGTCCGGCTTCAGCCTGTGGTCAGACGCAGCGCGCGGACGGTGTAACGCGCCAGCGCCTCCCGATCCACCGTCACCCCCAAACCGGGCGCATCGGGTACGGTGATGGTGCCATCGGGGTTGAGGGTGAAACGCTCGCGAGTGATGTCGCGCGCATAATAGCGGTCGGTGGCCGAAATATCGCCCGGCAGGGTGAAATTGGGCAACGCGGCCAACGCCAGGTTGGCCGCCCGCCCCACCCCGGTTTCCAGCATCCCGCCGCACCACACCGGCGCGCCCGCCGCCTGGCAAATATCGTGAATGGTGCGCGCATGGTGCAAACCGCCTACCCGCCCTTGCTTGATGTTGATAATCCGCGCCGCGCCCATCTCCAACGCCTGACGGGCGTGGCGCGGGTGGCGAATACTCTCATCCAGACAAATGGGCGTGCGCAACTGCGTCTGGAGTTTGTGATGCTCCCAAAGGTCATCCTCGGCCAACGGCTGCTCGATGAGCAACAGGGTGAAATCGTCCAGCGGTTTCAAGCGGCTTGCCGTTTCCAGGGTATAGGCGCTGTTGGCATCCACCTGCAGAGGAATTGCCGGGAACGCCCGCCG
>JALSPT010000007.1 GCA_026985785.1 Anaerolineales bacterium | reverse complement strand
GCGCCAAGAGGCAAGGGTGCACTCAAATGTTGTAGATAAGGCTATCGTATGGCCAGATCTCTCCCCACCCCCTGGCGGAGGCTGTCCTTCGTGAGGACAGCCTCCGCCTTCCCCCCTCCCCTCCCTTACTGAAGGGAGGGGAGGGGGAGGCCGCCGTAGGCGGCGGGGGAAGGGTGAGATCCTGAAAAGTGCTTCTACGACATTTGCTTGCACCCAAGAGGCAACCATCCCTTGCCTCCACACCAAAAACAGATTATAATGTTTCCAACTTTGAAGAAACTACAAAGGAGAAACCATGGCTGCATTTGCACCGCAAGGCGAAGAAAAACGCTTGGTCGAGGCTTTGCAAAAAGCCGGTTTGCGGTTGACGCCTCAGCGGCTGGCGATATGTCGCTACCTTGTCAACACGGACGAGCACCCCACGGCACAAGAAATCCATCGCGTGCTCAAAGAAGACTTTCCTTCCCTGAGCCTGGCCACGGTGTACAACACGCTGGAAACGCTGGTGTCGTTAGGCGCGATCCACGCGGTGGGCGATGCAGGCGACGACCGGGTGCATTACGATGCCGACATTACCCCCCACATCAACCTGGTGTGCATCCGCTGTCATCGCATCATCGACGTCCCCCACGAGGCATTGAGTCACCTGGAAGAAGAGGCTGCCGCCCGCAGCGGTTATCGCATTTTGGGCGCGCGCTTGGTGTACTATGGATTGTGCCCAGCGTGTCAACGCCTGGAAAGCGAGAAAGAGAAACATGGAAGCACGAGTGTCGCTGCCTGAGGAACGATGCACCGACGTCGTCGGGGATATTCTCGTAGGCTACGAGGGCGTGCTGGCTGCCCAGTTGGATTACACGCGGGCGGCGTTGAAGGTGACGTATGACCCGCGGGTGCTGGACGACGCCCAGGCCATGCAGGTAGCCGAAGAGGCAGCGCATCGGGCGTGGGAGCGGGTGCAGCATTGCCCATTGGCGCGCAGTGCAGCCTGCCAGCGTTGCGCGCGCGATCTCGCAGAAGAACTGACCACCTTTTTCGGCGCGCCGGTAGAGGTTGCCCTGGAAGATGGCGTGGTTGCGGCTCGCCTGCCACGGCGGGCGCCGGTAGTGGCCGATGTGGAAGTGGAAATTGCTCCCCCAAAGCCCGCCCCCGCGCCGCGAAAGGGCTTTTCGGCATTGACGCTTGAGGCGGTATTGACCGCCCTGACGTTGATCGCCCTGCTCGCCGGAGTGGCGGGCAGCCATCTCGGCCTGTCGCGGTGGGTTGTGGCAGGGTTTTATGCCCTGGCATACGCCGCTGGCGGTTACTACGGGCTGGTAGACGGCTTGAAATTGCTGGTCACCGAGCGGGAAATCGACGTCGATCTGCTGATGATCCTGGCTGCCTTAGGGGCGGCCTTGGTGGGGCAACCTGCCGATGGCGCCATCTTGCTGTTCCTTTTCTCGCTCTCCAACACGCTCCAATCCTACGCCCTTGGGCGCACCCACCGGGCGATCGAGGCTCTGATGGATTTGCGGCCTGAGGTCGCGGTGGTCAAAATCTCTGACGGCTGGAAGACGGTGCCAGTCGAGCAATTGCGCCTGGGGGATGTGGTGATGGTGCGTCCGGGAGAGCGCTTCCCCATCGATGGCGAAGTGGTTGCCGGGACGACGGAGGTGGATCAAGCGCCCATTACAGGCGAATCGGTGCCCGTGTTCAAAGAGCCCGGTTCCCCGGTATTTGCAGGCACGGTCAACAGCACCGGCACGGTCGAAGTGCGGGTCACTCACCTGCCGCAGGAATCCACCCTGGCAAAAATCGTAAAAATGGTGGAGGAAGCGCAAGAGGCGAAAGCCAAAACCCAGCGGGCGCTGGAAGAGTTCGAGCGTCATTACGCCAAATTCGTGTTGGGTGCGGCGGTGTTGTTGACCCTCATCCCGCCCTGGTTACTCGGCGAGCCGTTCCAGCAGGCATTCTACCGGGCAATGACGTGGCTGGTGGTAGCCTCGCCGTGCGCGTTGGTGATTTCCACCCCCGCCACCATCCTCTCCGCCATCGCCAACGGGGCGCGACACGGCGTGTTGTTCAAAGGCGGCGCACACCTGGAACGCACCGCATCCCTGAAGGTTGTCGCTTTCGACAAAACGGGCACGCTCACGGTGGGCGAGCCGCGCTTACAAGGCGTCTTCCCGCTGGGCGAGATGGACAAAGATGAGTTGCTACGGCTGGTTGCGGCGCTGGAAAGCCGCTCGGAACATCCCATCGCCAAGGCACTGGTGCATGCTGCCGAGCAACAGGGGCTTGCGCTGCCCACCGCGACCGATTTTCGGGCCATCATCGGGCAAGGCGTGGAAGGCATCGTGGAGGATGCGCCGCTGTGGGTAGGGAACGAACGCATGTTTTCCAGCCGAGGCGTCCCCCTGCCGGAAGAGGTGCGCGCCCAGATGAGCGCCCTGGAAGCGCAAGGGCGCACCGTGATGGCCGCCTACCGTCCCGACACCCACCAGTGGTTGGGCTTGCTGGCCGTGGCCGACACGCTGCGGGAAGAAGCGCCCCAAATCGTAGCCCGCCTGCACGCCTTGGGCATCGAGCACGTGGTGATGCTCACCGGCGACAACCAGGCCGTCGCCGAGGCCATCACAGCCCAGGTGGGGGTGGATGCGTTTTTCGCCGAGTTGCTGCCCCAGGACAAAGTGCGCGTTTTGGAGCGTTTGCAGGCCACGTATGGCCCTACGGCGATGGTAGGAGACGGGGTAAACGATGCGCCGGCGTTGGCGCTGGCCGATGTAGGCATCGCGATGGGCGGCGCGGGCACCGATGTGGCGCTGGAAACCGCCGACGTGGTCTTGATGGCCGACAACCTGGAACACCTGCCCTATGCTATTGGCCTGGCACGTACAGCGCGCCGGGTGGTATGGCAAAACCTCACCTTTGCCATGGCCGTGATCGTCTTCCTGGTGGCAAGCGCTTTTGGGATGAACCTCTCCCTACCGCTGGGTGTGGTGGGGCACGAAGGCAGCACGGTGATCGTGGTGCTCAATGGGCTACGGCTTTTGGGGTATCGGGGGTGAGGGAAGGAGGCGCCGCGCGCGTTTTCTTGACACCCTCTCCCCTCTCAGGTAAAATTGCCCTCGCTTGCAGGATGGGCCTGTAGCGCAGTTGGGAGCGCGCTTCAATCGCACTGAAGAGGTCGCGGGTTCGAATCCCGCCAGGTCCACACGGTGGACAAAACCACCCAGGGATGGTAGAATTGCCAACACGACAGCATGGGCCCATGGCGCAGTTGGGAGCGCGTCTCAATGGCATTGAGAAGGTCGAGGGTTCGAGTCCCTCTGGGTCCACCTCCCAACACCCGGTCCCTGCGCCGGGTGTTTCTGTTCGGCACTTGTGACAACCGGATAAGCCAATCAGCGGGAGTAGTAGGCCGCCGGTGCAGCGAGCCGGGGAGGGTGCAAGCCCGGCACGGCGCTTCCACCGGGCGCCAGAAGGCCGAACTCGCCCGCGCTTCCCTGTGTGGAAGTAGCCTGCTGGTGATACCGCTTCGGGTTCAGCCGGCGGCGGGTGCGCCCGTTATCGCGCCCCCAAGTGGTCGCGCCCACCCGCGCGGCAACCAGGGTGGTACCGCGGAGGTGTTGCCTTCGTCCCTGTTGGGGCGAAGGCTTTTTTGTTCCTTATTCGCGCGCCCAGAGGGGCGAGAGGAGAACACGTGATGCAGATGAATGCAGAAGATCGAGCGCGCCGATGGGCGCGGCTGCAAGAGAAGGCCACGGCAGCCCGCACGGCGGCGACATTGGGCGAGGCCACGCAGGCAATGAATCGCACCGAAGCGCGCACGCAGGCGCTGAACGAGCGGATTCGCTCCCTGGGACGAAGCGGTTATCGGTACGCCGACGAACTCGATGCTCGCGCGGCAACCCTGATCGCCGACTGGCCCGCTGCCCGTCGGCAGGTCGAAGAGGCCGTGCGCCAGGGGCAAGCCGCCCTGGGTGACCTGGACGCCGAACTGGCTCGCGCCCTGGCCGAGGGACGGCGGGCGAGCACCGAGGAAGCCATGCAGGCTGCCGAAAGCGCGGTATCCCAGGCCGAGGCGCGTGCCCGGCGGGTGGCGCGCGAAGCCAGGGGCGCACTGACCGCTTTCGAGAGCCGTTTGCGCCGCCTGGAAACCGAAACCACCCACCTCCAATGGGCAGTTGATGCCTGGGATGCGGTTTCCTTCGACACCTACCCCGACGAAGCGCTGGTGGATGCCTGCAAAGCCCGCTGGCTGACCGGCGAGGACGAAGGGCCCCAAGGCGTGCTTTTTCTCACCGATCAGCGGCTGGTGATGGAACAGAAGGAGAAAGTTGCCACGCGCAAAGTGCTTTTCATCGCCACGAAGAAAGAACTGGTGCAGGCGTTGCAGTTTGCCGTGCCGATTGGCGCGGTAGAAGTGCAGCAAGCCGAAGATGCCCGGGGCGGTTTCCTCGGCCTGAGCAAGCACGAAATGCTCGCATTGGCTTTCAGCGCCGCCCCTACCGAGGGCAAACGGGTGAGCAGCGCCCGCCTGCGTTTACTCGGCGGAGCCGACAACGAGCATTGGGTAGCCCTCATCCGCCGCGTGCAGCGGGGTGATTTCGCGGCTGCCCCCGCAGAAGACGCCCCGCAGGAACACGTCGCCCCCCAGGACATCCCCACCCATTGCCCTGCCTGCGGCGCGGCGTTTACCCAATCCATCGTCCGCGGAATGCACGAACTGCGCTGCGAATACTGCGGCGCGGTCGTGCGATTGTAACTTTCATCCCTCTTGACTGGAGGTTGCCATGCCCAAAGCGTATGACCCGGCCAAAATCGAGGCCAAATGGCGTGCTCGCTGGGAGGCCGACCGCCTCTACGAAGCCAACATCGACCCCGACCGTCCCAAACACTACGCCCTCACCATGTTCCCTTATCCTTCCGGGCGGCTGCACATCGGCCACTGGTACGCCATGACGCCTTCCGATGCTCGCGCCCGCTTTATGCGCATGAAGGGCTACAACGTCCTTTTCCCCATCGGCTTCGACGCCTTTGGCCTACCGGCGGAAAACGCGGCCATCAAGCGCAACATCCACCCGCGCGAATGGACCTACGCCAACATCGACAACATGCGCAAACAGTTGCGCAGCATGGGCGCGATGTTCGATTGGCGGCGCGAAGTCGTCACTTGCGACCCCGAATACTACAAATGGAACCAGTGGTTCTTCATCCAGTTCTACAAGCACGGGCTGGCCTACCGCAAGAAATCGCCGGTGGATTGGTGCCCGACCTGCAATACCACCTTGGCGCGCGAGCAGGTGATTGGCGAAGAGCGCGTCTGTGAGCGCTGCGGCACACCGGTCGTCAAGAAAAACCTCGACCAGTGGTTCTTCCGCATCACCAACTACGCCGAGGAACTCAAGCGCTTCGACGGCCTCGACTGGCCGGAGCGCATCAAAACCGCCCAGCGCAACTGGATCGGCGACCGCTCCGAGGGCGCCAATGTGGTCTTCAAAACCGAGCACGGGCACGAACTGGAAATCTTCACCACCCGCCCCGACACCCTCTGGGGCGTGACCTTCATGGTGCTGGCGCCGGAGCATCCCATCATCGACGAAATCACCCCCGATAGCCACCGCGCCGAGGTGGAAAAATACCGCTTCCAGGCGGCCCGCTTCTCCGACATGGAACGCCAGGCCGCCGAGCGTGAGAAAACCGGTGTCTTCACTGGCGCGTATGCCGTCAACCCGGTCAACGGCGAGAAGGTGCCCATCTGGATTGCCGACTATGTGCTCATGTCTTACGGCAGCGGCGCGATCATGGCCGTGCCCGCCCACGACCAGCGCGACTTCGAATTTGCCCGTAAATA
>JALSPT010000006.1 GCA_026985785.1 Anaerolineales bacterium | reverse complement strand
AGTCATTTCCCTGCTTCTGCTTCCTTCAAGGGGCGATGGTATAATTTTTCACAACCCTTTCAAGGATGGAAGCATGGCGCTGACCCGCGAAGAAGTCATTCATATTGCCCAACTGGCGCGTCTGGAACTCACCGAGGAGGAAATTGCCCGCTACCGCGAGCAACTTTCCGACGTGCTGGATTACGTTGCCCGCCTGCAGGGGCTGGATACGCGCGACATCCCGCCGACGGCCAGCGTGCTGCCGCCGCGCACCGTGCTGCGGGAGGATGAGCCGCGCCCCGGCCTGCCCCGCGAGGAGGTGCTGGCCAATGCCGCCGAAACCGAGGCCGGCCAGTTCAAGGTGCCGCCGGTGTTTGGGGAGCGTGGCTGATGCAAACCGTGACTGCAACCCTCCAGGCCCTGGCTCGCGGCGAGGTGTCCAGCCGGGAATTGACCGCCGACGTTTTGCAGCGCATTGAGCGGCTCGATCCGTTGGTGCGCGCCTTTCTCACCGTGACGCCTGAAGCAGCCCTGGCTGCTGCCGACGAGGCCGACCGCCGTCGCGCTGCAGCCCGCCGCACGGGGGAGCCGCTCCCGCCCTTGCTGGGGCTGCCCATCGCGGTGAAAGACGTCCTCAGCACGCGCGGCATCCGCACGACATGCGGCTCGCGCATTCTGGAGAACTACATCCCGCCCTTCGACGCCACCGCGGTGGCGCGCCTCAAGGCGGCGGGGGTGGTCATCGTGGGCAAGACCAACACCGACGAGTTCGCGATGGGCTCTTCCACCGAAAACTCCGCCTACGGGGTGACCCACAACCCGTGGGACCTGGAACGGGTGCCGGGCGGCTCTTCGGGCGGCAGTGCGGCCGCGGTGGCGGCGCGCATGGTGCCTGCCGCCTTGGGCACCGATACCGGCGGCAGTGTGCGCCAGCCCGCTTCGTTCTGCGGCGTCACCGGCCTGAAGCCCACCTATGGGCGGGTTTCCCGCTATGGCTTGATTGCTTACGGCTCTTCGCTCGACACCGTAGGCGTGCTCACTCAGACTGCCGAGGATGCGGCCCTCTTCCTGCACCTGATGGCCGGGCAGGACCCGCTGGACGCCACCAGTATGGACGTCCCCGTGCCGCCGCCTACGCTGCAAAGGCGGGAGGATTTTCGCGGCCTGCGCATCGGCGTGCCGCGGGAGTATTTCACCGAGGGCATCCAGCCTGAAGTGGCCGCTGCGGTGCGGGCGGCGCTGGATTTGATGGCCGACCTGGGCGCGACAATCCGCGAAATCAGCCTGCCGCACACCGAATACGCCGTGCCGGTGTACTATCTCATCGCCCCTGCGGAAGCCTCGGCCAACCTGGCGCGCTTCGACGGCATCCGCTACGGCCCGCGGGAAGAGGCCGAGACCATGTGGGGTGTGTTCTACCGGACCCGCGGCCGCCTGTTCGGCCCCGAGGTCAAGCGCCGTATCATGTTGGGCACCTATGCCCTCTCGGCGGGCTATTACGACGCCTACTACGGCCAGGCGCAGAAAGTGCGCACCCTGATCAAGCGCGATTTTGAGCGGGCTTTCGAGGAAGTCGACATGATTGCCGCACCCGTCGCGCCGAGCACGGCCTTCCGCATTGGCGAGCACACCGGCGACCCGCTTTCCATGTATCTGGAAGATGTCTTCACCCTGCCTGCCAACCTTGCGGGCGTGCCGGGGGTCAGTTTCCCCGTGGGTTTTGACGATATTAGCTTGCCCATTGGCTTGCAATTGATGGGGCCACACTTCCGGGAAGACCTCATCCTGGAAGCAGCGCACCTCTACCAGCAGGCCACTGACTGGCATCATCATCAGCCTGATCCCACGGAGGATGAGGAATGATTTAAAACAACGGCTGGCCGTTTGCGTAGGTCAGCCGTTGTCTCGTCGTCTATTTTGTGATTCATGGAGGATTCCCCATGCAACTCCCTGACCTCACCGAATTCATGACCTGGCCCTGGGAGAAAATCGCTCCCTACTACGCCGAACTGGAAAAGCAGGACCTGACCGCCGCCAACGTGCTCGATTGGCTGGCCGATTGGTCGCGCCTCAGCGAGTACCTTTACGAAACGTACAGCCGCCTGCACGTCGCAACCACCGTGGATACCACCGACCAGAAAGCCCAGCAGCGGTTCGGTGCTTTCCTGGAAAACATCTTGCCCGAGGCCCGCAAGGCCGAGCAGGCGCTGGCCAAAAAACTGGTGGAAAGCGGCCTGGAGCCGGAGGGCTTCCGCATTCCGCTGCGTAATATGCGGGCGGAAATCGAACTCTTCCGGGAGGAAAACCTGCCCCTCCAGGTGGAAGAGCAGAAACTCCGCAACGCTTACGACCAGATCGTCGGCGCGCAGACCGTGGAATGGCACTATCGGGAATACACCGTTTCGCAGATGCGCCCCTTTTTGCAGGACCCCGACCGCGCGGTGCGTGAGGAGGCCTGGCGGCTGATGACCGAGCGCCAGTTGAAGGACCGGGGCCCGCTGACGGCCATCTGGCAGCAGATGCTCGACCTGCGCCAGCAAATGGCCGCCAACGCCGACAAGCCCGACTATCGCGCCTTCCGCTGGCAGCAGATGGGGCGCTTTGATTACACGCCCGACGATTGCCGTGCTTTCCATCGGGCCATCGAAGAGGTGGTGGTGCCCGCCGCGGCGGAAATCCTCGAAAAGCGCCGCCAGCGTCTCGGCGTGGAGACCCTGCGCCCCTGGGACCTGGACGTCGACCCGCTGGGCCGCCCGCCCCTGCGCCCCTTCCGCGATGTGGAGGAACTCAAAGCCAAAACCGAGGCCATCTTCCAGCACGTCGACCCCACCCTGGCGGGCTATTACCACACCATGCGGCAGGAAAACCTGCTTGACCTGGACAACCGCAAGGGCAAAGCCCCCGGCGGCTATTGCACCGACTTCCCCGCCAGCAAGCGCCCCTTCATCTTCATGAACGCGGTGGGCGTGCACGACGATGTGCAGACCATGTTGCACGAATCCGGCCACGCGTTCCATGCCTTCGAGAGTTTCGCCCTGCCCTATATTCACCAGCGCGAGGTGCCGATGGAGTTTGCCGAGGTGGCCTCGATGAGCATGGAACTGCTGGCCTCGCCTTACCTCACCCGCGAATACGGTGGCTTTTACACCCCCCAGGAAGCCGCCCGCGCCCGCATCGAGCACCTGGAACGCAGCATCCTTTTCTGGCCTTACATGGCCGTGGTGGATGCCTTCCAGCACTGGGTTTACGAGCACCCCGAAGAAGCCCACGACCCCGCCGAATGCGACCGCATCTGGGGGCAGTTGTGGGATCGCTTCATGCCGGTGACCGACTGGCGCGGCCTGGAGGATGCCAAAGTCTCCGGCTGGATGCGCAAACTGCACATCTTCAAGTACCCGTTCTACTATGTGGAATACGGCCTGGCGCAACTGGGCGCGGTGCAGGTGTGGGCCAACGCCCTGGAAGACCAGGCCGGCGCGGTGGCGGCCTACCGCCAGGCGCTCGCGCTAGGCGGCACGGTCACTTTGCCGGAACTCTACGCCACGGCGGGCGCGAAGTTCGCCATGGACGCCGCCACCCTGCGCCAGGCCGTCGATTTGATGCTGCGCGTCATCGCCGACCTGGAACCCATCGCCAACGCCGACTAACCGACCACGCGACTAAACGACTAAACGACTAAACGACTAAACGACTAAACGACCTCCCCACCAACCTTGAGGTTTTCCTCCATGAAGACTTTGCTTGGCATCTCCCGCGTCCCCTTCTTGCTGCTTACCCCCGCGTGCGTGCTGCTTGGCCTGGGCACTGCCGCGTGGGAAACCGGCCACGCGATCAACTGGCTGTACTTCGTCCTCGCCTTGCTCGGCGCGCTGAGCGCGCACATCAGCGTCAATGCGTTCAACGAGTATTTCGACTTCCGTAGCGGGCTGGACGCCCGCACCCGGCGTACGCCCTTCAGCGGCGGCAGCGGCACCCTGCCCGCCAACCCCGCCGAAGCCCGCAAGGCGCTCATCTGGGCATGGACGACGCTGCTGTTCACCGCCGCCATCGGCGTGTACTTCCTGGCCGTGCGCGGTTGGTGGCTGCTTCCCGTGGGCGTGGTGGGTGTCGCGCTGTTGTATGTGTACACCGTGTGGATCACCAAAAGCCCCCTCGCCAGCCTGATTGCCCCCGGCCTGGGCTTTGGCACGCTGATGGTGCTCGGCACGCACTATGTCCTCACCGGCCACTACAGTTGGGCGGCCTTCTGGGCTTCCCTGACGCCTTTCTTCCTGGTCAACGACCTGCTGCTGCTCAACCAGTTCCCCGATGTGGAAGCCGACCGCTCTGTGGGGCGTAAGAATTACCCCATCGTGCTGGGGCGGCCTAAAGCCGCGCGGCTGTATGTGGCCTTCCTCGCCCTGGCCTACCTCAGCCTGGTGGTGGCCGTGGCGTTGGGCTTCCTGCCCGCCTGGGGCCTACTGGGGCTGCTGACGCTGGTGCTGGCCGTGCCCACGGCGCAAAAAGCCCTGCGCCACGCCGACGACCTCCCCGCGCTGATGCCTGCCCTGGGCAACAACGTGCTCATCAACCTGCTCACGCCGGTGCTGATGGCCATCGGCCTCTGGGTAGCATAAACGTATTACCACGCGCCTCCCCTATGCCTTTCCCTGCTTCGCTTCTCGCTCGTGTGCTGGAAATGGCCGTAGCCATCCAGCAGATTCCCGCCCCCACCGGTGCGGAGGCCGCGCGTGCGGACTTCGTGCAGGCGCGTTTTGCTGCCGAAGGGCTGGAAACGACCACCGACGCGGTGGGCAATGTGTATGCCCGCCTACCTGGGCAGGATCCTGATGCGCCGCCGCTGGTGATCTCGGCGCACCTCGATACGGTGTTCCCTGCGGATACGCCGCTTACCCTGCGGCGGGAAGGAGACCGGCTGTGTGCCCCCGGCATTGGTGATAACAGCGTCGCGGTAGCGGCGCTGTTTGCTCTTGCCTGGCTGTTGCCCTCCCCCTTACCTGCCGATCTCTGGTTGGTGGCCAATGTGGGCGAGGAGGGGTTGGGCAACCTGAAGGGGATGAAAGCGGTGGTAGCGCGTTTTGGCGGGCGGGTGCGGGCCTACCTTGTGCTGGAGGGGTTGGGGCTGGGCTGGATCTACCCGCAGGGGTTGGGCGTGCGGCGTTACGCCATTTCCGTGGAAACTGCAGGCGGGCACGCCTGGGGTGACGCTGGTGCGCCTTCAGCGGTCCACATCCTGGCCGACCTGGTCGCCCGTTTGGCGGCACGCCCCTTGCCACCTCGGACTTCTCTCAACGTCGGCACTTTCCACGGTGGCGTTTCGGTCAACACCATCGCCCCGCGAGCACGCGTTGAGATTGATCTGCGCGCGGTAGCACCTCGCGACCTGGAACGGCTGGCTCACGGGGTGGAGTCCGAAGCCCTCCGGGTGCGGCGGAAGGGGGTAGGTGTGTACATAGAGCGCATCGGCGACCGGCCAGCAGGGCACATTCCGGCCAGCCATCCGCTGGTGCAGGCCGCACTTGCGGCGCTGCAAAAGGAGGGCATTCGAGGGCGGCTCGCGCCAGCCTCCACCGACGCCAACATCCCCCTTAGCCGTGGCTACCCCGCCATCTGCCTGGGGCTAACGCATGGCGGTGGGGCGCATACGACCGCCGAGTTCATCGAAACGGCCTCGCTCGCGCACGGCCTGGCGGCCCTTGTTCGGTTGGTGCAGTACCTGCTTGCTTCGCCTGCTTACCTTAACCTTTGATAAGGGTGCAAGCAAATGCCGTAGAAGCACTTTTCGGGATCTCACCCCTCCCCCGCCGCCTACGGCGGCCTCCCCCTCCCCTCCCTTCAGTAAGGGAGGGGAGGGGGAA
>JALSPT010000005.1 GCA_026985785.1 Anaerolineales bacterium | reverse complement strand
GTCACTTGCAAACCATTCCCAAAAGATTACACTTATGGTAACATTAGCGCAAGATGAAGAGAGGATGAGAAAACATGCTAAGGATCAGCCGTCGAACAGACTACGCGGTACGGGTGATGATCAGCCTGGCACTGCACGCAGAAGAAGGGCCATACCCCGTCCAGGAAATCGCCCAAGAGATGCTCATTCCCATGCCTTTTGTGAAACGGATCGTAGCCGATCTGGTACAGGCGGGCCTGATACGCTCTCGCCGAGGGAACAAAGGCGGCCTCTGGCTGGCGCGCAACCCCGAAGAGATTTCATTGTTAGATATTGTGGAGGCGTGTGACGAACCCGTGGAAATCTCCCCCTGCATTGACGACCCAGACTTTTGCCCGCTGAGCAGCGACTGCCCGGTGCGGCAACGGTGGGCGCGCGTGCGGGTAGCCATACGCCGTGAATTGGGTAGCGTTTCCATTGCCCAGATGGCACGGGAAAGCGCCTCCCACGAGGTTCGGCTGAACGATCCCATCCGGTCAGTTTAGGTTCGGTAAAAACGGTATGTGAGGGCATACCGTTTTTGCGTTGGCGGCACACTGCGCGGTGCTTCCCAAAAACTCGGTTTTGTCAAGGAGGTTTCAGATGGACCCTCTCGTTCTGGCTCGGTGGCAGTTTGCCATCCTCACCATTATCCACTTTTTCTTCGTCCCGCTGACGTTGGGCATCTCCATCTTCCTCGCCATTTTGGAGACAGCCTACGTGCGGACGGGCAAAACGGTGTACCGTGACGCCGTGAAGTTTTGGGGCAAAGTCTTCCTGATCAACTTTGCCCTGGGCGTGGTCTCCGGTATCGTTCAGGAATTCCAGTTTGGCCTGAACTGGTCGGAGTACGCCCGCTTCATGGGCGACATCTTCGGCGCACCGCTCGCGGTGGAGGCACTGCTGGCCTTCTACCTGGAATCCACCTTCATCGGCGTGTGGATCTTCGGCTGGGACAAGGTCTCCCCCAAAGTCCACGCCACGGTGCTTTGGTTGACGGCCATTGGCTCCAACCTGTCGGCCATCTGGATCCTGATCGCCAACTCGTTCATGCAGCACCCCACCGGCTATACGATGAAGCCCGACAATACCGGCGTCCTGATGGTCAATTTCGGCCAGGTCGCCACCAACCCCAATGTGCTCTATCAGTTCCCGCACGTTTTCTTTGCTGGGATGAGCACGGCGGCCTTCGTGGTCATCGGCCTGAGCGCCTATCTTTACCTCAAAAAGCGCGGCGACAAGGCCATGCTGGACATGTCCGTGCGCTGGGCGACCATCTACGGCCTGATTGGCGTCATCTTAGTGATGACCGTGGGGCACTTCCAGGGGCAGTTCCTGGTCAAGGAGCAGCCCTCCAAGATGGCCGCCGCCGAGGCGCTCTGGCATTCCGAACAGCCGGCGCACTTTTCCTTCTTTGCCATCCCTGACGAAAAAGCCCAGACCAACCACCTCGATATCCGCATCCCGGCTTTCCTGAGCTACCTTTCGTACGGGGACTTCCACAGCAAGGTCGAAGGTATCGACGAAGTGCAGAAGAAGATGGAAGCCAAATATGGCCCCGGCGACTACATCCCGCCGGTGGGTGTGACCTACTGGTCGTTCCGCTTGATGGTGTATTCTGGGGGCTTGATGCTGTTGCTGTTGCTCTATCTGTGGTATTTGAACAGCAAAGGTATTTCACTGGCCGAGAAGCCGTGGTTTGCTAAGGTCATGGTGTGGTCGATTTTGTTGCCTTACCTCGCCTCGACGACGGGGTGGATGATGGCCGAAATTGGCCGCCAGCCGTGGGTGGTCTACGGCTTGCTGAGGACGAAAGATGGTGTGTCGCCGGCCTCCGTCGTGAGCGGCGGCGAAGTGCTCTTCTCGCTGTTGAGCCTGGGCGTGGTGTATATCGTGCTTACCTATGTGGGGGTCAAACTGGTGGTGAAGCACCTGCATGCTGCCCCGGCCCAAACTCCCGCGGCGGCCGACTAAGCCACGCGGCTCCGTTTCTTTAGGAGGTTTAGCCATGGATCTCAAGACCCTTTGGTTTATTTTGATTACCGTGTTGTTTACCGGCTTTTTCTTCCTGGAAGGCTTCGACTACGGCGTGGGGATGTTGCTCCCCTTCCTCGGCAAGCGCGATGAGGAACGGCGCGCCATCCTCAACACCATTGGGCCGTTCTGGGACGGCAACGAAGTGTGGATGATTACCGCCGGCGGCGCGCTGTTTGCTTCGTTCCCCCAGTGGTATGCCACCCTGTTCAGCGGTTTCTATATCCCCCTGGTGCTGATGCTGCTGGCGCTCATCTTTCGCGGCGTGGGCTTCGAATTCCGCAGCCAGAAAGAAGATAGTGGCTGGCGTGGCACCTGGGATTGGCTGATCTGGCTGGGCAGCCTGCTGCCGGCCCTGCTCTGGGGTGTGGCGATTGCCAACATTGTGCGCGGCGTGCCGATTGATGCCAACATGCACTATACCGGTGGGTTTTTCAACCTGCTCAACCCCTACGCGCTGTTGGGCGGCATTACCTTTGTGGTGCTCTTCCTGATGCACGGCGCGACTTATCTGGCGTTGAAACTCACCAATGGCCTTGAAAAACAGGCTGCTCGCATAGCCAACCGCATGTGGGTGGCGACGCTGGTGGTGGCCGTGCTTTTCTTGCTCTACTCTTACCCTGAGGTGCTCTCCAAAGCCCAATACCTGGGCATCTCTCTGGTCTTCCTCGGCATCGCAGTGGTCGCGTTGCTGGTCGATGGGTACTTCCTCAAGAAAGGCGAGATGCTCAAGGCATTCTGGGCTGGCGGCGTGACCATTTTGGGCGTGACGGCGGGCTTCTTCGCTGCTCTTTACCCCAATGTGATGCCTTCCAGCACCAACCCTGCTTATAACCTGACGATTTACAATGCTTCGGCCAGCCCTACAACCCTGAAGGTGATGACGGTGGTTGCTCTGGTGCTGGTGCCCATCGTGCTGGTCTATCAGGGCTGGACGTACTACACCTTCCGCCAGCGCATCAGCGTGAAGGACAAGATGACCTACTAAAATCCGCTCGTGCAGGAAAGCGCAACGGCGGCCTCCTCTCCGAGGCCGCCGTTTTTCGTTGCACGCCCAATCCGTTTAGAAGGGAACTTCCTCGCCCAGAAGCGCCACCAGCAGCGCGACCGCGCCTTCGGCGTCGCGCATGTCCACCATCTCCGAGGGGCTGTGCACATAGCGGCAGGGGATGGAAATCGTGCCCGCGGGCACGCCGGCGCGGCTGAGTTGGATGGCGCGGGCGTCGGTCGATCCGCTGAGCAGCACTTCCCGCTGGTAGGGGATGCCGTTTTTCTCGGCAGTTTCGGTCATCCAGGCAATCACCCGCGGGTCGGCCAACATGCCGCGGTCGCGGATCTTGATGGCCGGCCCTTTACCCAGGGCTACATCCACCATCGGCGGCACTTTGGGGGTGTCGCCCCAGCCGGTGACATCCACCGCGATGCCGACGTCGGGCGCAATGTGGAAGGCCGCGGTGGTTGCGCCGCGCACGCCCACTTCTTCCTGCGCGCTGAAGACGAAATACACCTCGTGAGGCGTGCTTTTCAGGCGGCGCAGGGTCTCGATGAGCACGGCCACGCCAATGCGGTCGTCCAGCGCCTTGGAAACCACCCGCTCGCCCAAATCTTCGAACGAGCGGTCGAAGGCCGCGACGTCGCCCACCTGCACCCCGGGATTGGGGCTGCCCAGGTCGATGAACATCTGGTCGAGGGAGGGTGTCTTGGCGGGGTCGGGGGTGCGCTCGGCGTTGATCACGCCGATATGGCCGTCGAGAAAGCGCACCCGCCCGCCCAGGCAGTAGGCCGGGCGCACGCCGCCGATGGGCGCGAAGCGGGCAAAGCCGTTTTCGTCGATGTGGGCCACCATCACACCGATTTCGTCCATGTGGGCGGCCAACATGATGCGCTTGCCGCCGCTGCCCTTGCGCACGATCAGGTTGCCCAAGGCATCGGTGCGCACTTCGTCGGCGTGTTCGGCTACGGTGGACTGGATGAAGTCGCGAATCTGGTGCTCGTAGCCCGAGGGGGCCGGGATTTGCGTCAGTTGGCGGAGGAGGTTCTTCATGGGGCGCTCCAAAAGGGGGGGATAGGTGATTTAGAGAAACTGGGCAAAAGCCTGCATCAGGCGGCGGAAATCGCCCAGGTGGTCTTGCAAAACCCGATAGACCAGATGGCGGTCAAGGTCAAGATAGTCGTGCACGAGAATGTTACGGAAGCCAATCATGCGGACCCATGTTTCGCGCAGGTCAGGCGGAATGACACCAGCCTCACTCAGGCGTTGGGGCACATCGCGAGAAGCCTCGGTGGGGACCAGGTGCAAATCGGCTACCAGGTGCGTGCCAATATCCAGCGTGGCCTCAATGGCCAATTGGAGGAAGCGCTCCGCACTGCCATAGCGCTCTGGCGAAGCCAGGAAATCGGTCTCGCTGTAGCGCGCCAGGTGTTGGAGCACGTCCAGGTAGGCTTCCAACCGTTGGAGGCGTTTGCGGATGACTTCAGGACGAACCATCATAAGCAAGCCACCTTTCCTTTTCGGCCTGGCGCAGAATACGCAGATAGGGCGCCCAATCCCAGTACGTACGCAGGGTGCGAGAGAAATAGGCGCCGTGGTCGAAATCGGGCGCGGCGTAAACGAGCATGTTCCGATGCACAATCTCGTAGCGCAAGGTAGGGTCAGCCTGGTCGAGGAAGACGACATCCACCCGCTCGAAACCCGCCTTGGTCAGGTCGGCCAAGACGTCCAGCAACCGCTCGTGGAACGCCGGTGTGCGCGGCAGGATGCCCAGGTCGAGGTCGCTTTCGGCGTTGGCGGTGCCGTCAGCGCAGGAGCCAAAAAGGTACACTGCCAGCACCTCGGGGTAGCGCCGAAAAACAGCCTGCAGCGCTTGCACGTCAGAAGGTTGCAGAGGACAATTCACCCATGACCTCCAGTGTCAGCCGCCGCAAGGCGGCGAGCAGCAGGTAGAAAGTGTGTTTCCAGTCGCCCAGGCGGGCGAGGGAAATCGGGCTGTGCAGGTAGCGCGCCGGGGTGGAAACCGAGACGGTGGGGATGCCGGCGCGTTGTTTGTGGATCGCGCCGGCATCGGTGCCGCCGCCCCCCGCCTGACGAAACTGGTAGGGGATGCCGAGCACCTCGGCAGTTTCCACGAGGTGGGCGATGAGGCGCGGGTCGGAAAGGGTGGCGCGGTCGGCGGTGTAGATGGCCGGGCCGTGGCCTAAGCGGGTGTTGAAGCGGACGTTCGGCTCGCCGTCGTCGGTGGGCAGGTCGCGCGCCGGGGTGCAGTCGAGCACGAAGGCCAGGTCGGGTTCCAGCGCGAAGGCAGCCACCCTGGCCCCGCGCAGGCCGATTTCTTCCTGCACGGTGAAGGCGGCCAGCAGGTCGATGTTGGGCGGCGCGTGGCGCAGCAGTTCGATCAGGGTAGCCACGCCCAGGCGGTCGTCCAGCGCCTTGGCGCGGATGCTGGGGCCGGTGCGCAGGAAGGCCGTGGCAAAGGTCGCCCGCATCCCGGGCTTGACCTTGCCCGCGTTCTCCGGCCCGACGTCGATGCGCAGCGTGTCCAGGTCGGGCACGCGCTGGCGGCTTTCCCGCGTGGTGAGATGGATGGGCGTCATGCCGATCACGCCGGGGATGCGCTCCGGCCCGACCCACACGGCCTTGCCCAAGAGGTTGCGGGTATCCAGCCCGCCGACCTTGCCGAAGCGGAACAGCCCCTTGCCTTCGTCGCGGGTGAGCATGAAGCCCACCTCGTCCATGTGGGCGGCGAGCATGACTTTGGGGCGGTGGGGGGCGGTGCCGCGCTTGACCGCGAGGAC
>JALSPT010000004.1 GCA_026985785.1 Anaerolineales bacterium | reverse complement strand
TTGCTTCTTGGCCTTTTTGGGCTTGGGGCGGGTTTTACCGTGGCTGCCCCGCCATATCTTGCCGCGTCGGGTGCGGCGGTCGCCTTTACCCATCGGGCACCTCCCTGAGAAGAAATCAGCGCACAGTGCGCACATTATAACACGCTTGCCCTCATGCCTCCTCGGGGCGGACGTATTCGCCTTCCTTCACCAATTGAGGGCCAGTGGGGGTATCTTCGTAGATGTAATACCGCAACGTCATGGGCACCACTTTCGCCAGCATCCCCTGGGCAGGGCAGTAGCGGATGGCCGAAAGTTCGATCGAGCGCACGACAGCCTTTTCCTCCACCTGTTTGCCGGTGACATGGTACTCAATGGTTACATGGGTAAAGACCTTCGGGTGCTTCTCGGCGCGCTCGGCGTGGCCCTTGACCTCGAAGGCGGTCACCTCCTGGCGCTTCTTGCGCAGGATGGAAATCACATCCATCGCCGTGCAACCAAGCAACGAAATCAACATCAGTTCCATGGGCTGGAACCCGTCGTTGTCGCCGCCTACGGCAGGCACGGTGCCAAGGGTGACGTGGAAACCGCTGTTCGCGGTGGCGTCGAAGGTCATGCGTTGCAAAAGGGTGACTTTAGCGTCCATAAGTCATTTCTCCAAAAGGGGGGTGACGTGCTTTTCCAATTGCTTTCTGCTGATGGCGCCCACCCACATCAGCCGCACCACGCCTTCCCGGTCCACGACATACGAAGCAGGCAAATGGGTCTGGTGGAAAGCGGTCATGGCTTGCTCTTTCGGGTCGGGCACCAAGGTGAGCGCCAGTTTCCAATGATGCTGTTCCAGAAAATCCCGGATTTCGAAAGGGTACTCGTGGGCGGCGATGGCCAGGAGGATGAAGCCCTGGTCGCGATGGGCGCGGTAGTAAGCATCCAACACGGGCATTTCCTCGACGCACGGCGGGCACCAGGTCGCCCAGTTGTTGATGAGCACCACCTTGCCCCGCAAAGCGCCCACGGCCACCGGTTGGCCGTCCAGCGTGGTGAGGTGCAGGTCGGGGGCGGGGAAATTCACCGCCACGGGGATGGCCGAATCTTCCGGTGCAGCCAACAAGTGCGGTAAAACCACCGCCGCCCACACCCCCAGCCCCACCAACAACACCCCGCCCACGCTCCACAAAAGCGCCCGCCAGCGGCCCATCGTCGCCTGCCCTTACGAATGGTGATGATGCCGCCCGCCGACGCTGCGATGGATGCGGCGCGGCTCAGGTTGCAAGGTGCCGTCGAGGTAAGCGCGCACCGCGTCTTCCACCTTGCCCTTGGTGGGCACCACCTCCAGTCCCACGCTGCGCGCCCATTCGTAAGCCCGCTGCCCCATGCCGCCCACGATGAGCACCTGACAATCGCGAATGGGGGCAAAGAAATTCATCCCTCCGCGCCCACGGCGGTGCTGTTCGGCATAAGCGCCGGGTTCGTGGTCGTGGTCGGGATTGTAGGGCTTGGCGCGCCGCTCGCGGCTCACGACGCGGCCATCCTCCACGGTAAACACTTCGTACCACGGCGTTTCGCCAAAATGAGCACTCAGCCGCTCGCCATCGGGCGTAGCCACCGCAATGCGCAACGTGGTCATCGAACCAGCCTCCTGAAAAAGCAAAAAGCGCCCCATCCGAGGCGCTTTCTGCCCTGTTAGCGTAAGCCCAAAATGCGGTCGATCTTGGCGCGGTTGAAGCCCACTACGATCTTACCGCCAATGTCCAACACCGGCACGCCGCTCTGCCCACTGCGGCGCATCATGTCGCGCGCCGCGGCGCGGTCACGGGAGACGTCCACATCCTTGAAAGGCACCCCCCGCGCCCGCAAATAGCGCTTCGCGGCGCGACAATGCGGACAGGTAGGCGTGGTGAAGATGATGACGCGGGGATACTTCTTCTTTTCCGTTGCCATAACACCTCCTCGGCAGCGGCGGCCTTACATCCCCAGCGCGCGGCGGATCTCCGCGACGAAGTGCTCTTCCGGCACTGCGCCCACCACCGTGCCTTTGTGGTGGTTGATGTCGGTGTGAGGCACGCCGCTGACGCCGTACTCGTTGGAAAGTTCGTTGAACTCCATGGCTTCGATCATGTCGGCGGTCACTTTGTCGCTCTCCAGCGCCATGCGATGGGTCAGCACCACGGCGCGGGGGCAATAGGGGCACGTCGGGGTGACGAACACCTGGAGATGCACCGGCTCGGTCAGGCTCTTGAGGAATTCGCGCGTCTCCGGCTTCAGGCCGGAATCGCGTTCCGAGACGGTCATGATGTCTTGAATAAGGGAACTGAACTCATGGCCGGACGGAATGCCAAAGTAGCGAATGCCGAAATTGGTCACCACGCCGTGGTCGTAGGCGGCCACAATGGTTGCCGGCGTTTTGTCCACACCGAATTCTTTTGCCTTGTCGGCATCTTTCTCGATGTCGTACACTTCCAAATGCAACTTGCCGGAAAGAGGTGCAATCTCTTCCAGCAATTGCTTGGTTTCAGGGCAGTACATGCAGTCGCTGCGCTCGGTGGTGAAATGAATCAGGGCGACGTCGTTCTGCATCTGGGAAAAAACATCGCGCACCTGCTCCACAATCTGGTCGTCCAACAAACGTTCAGCCATCTTTCAAAGCCTCCAAAAGTTTAGGTGGGTAAATGGCAAGGGCAACTTGCACAAAACTTTCGCCCCGCCATGCACAAGGGGGCGAAAGCGGTGTTATTCTACCACAAAGGTGCCCGATTTTTATGAAATTTGTGTTATAAAGGGGTTCCTCGAACCGCGAGCGAAACCACGTCACCGCCAATGGAATGGGGCTGCCGCCCAAACCGCCACGCTCCAAATGCGTGCCCTGAGGCGCTTAGAGCGCCGTTGGGGTGCGCCGCCAACGCGCGCCAAAACGTTGACGCTCTCGGCGGTTTTTGATACACTACGCAGCCGTTGACAGCAGGCGCACGACCTTGTCCATCATTGCAGGGTTTGGTATAATTGCGCTCGCTGGCCGACGTAGCTCAATCGGCAGAGCAACCGCCTTGTAAGCGGTCGGTTACGGGTTCAAGTCCCGTCGTCGGCTCTGTGCGGGGCCGCTTCCCGGCCCTCGGACAGGCCGGGGACGGTTGACAACCGCATAATCTGGGCAGGTACCCAAGTGGCCAACGGGGGCTGACTGTAAATCAGCTGGCGTAATGCCTACGGGGGTTCGAGTCCCTCCCTGCCCACTTTCAAGCCCTCATAGCTCAGGTGGCAGAGCACACCCTTGGTAAGGGTGAGGTCATGGGTTCAAGTCCCATTGAGGGCTCTTTTATTCTGAACAACCTTTTGCCGGGGCTACCCCCGCACGGGAAAAATCCCCTCCACGGGGGCTTTTCCCGCGTATGAGCAAATTGCCTGTCTGAAGGAGAGAGAATCATGGCGAAGCAGAAGTACGAACGCACCAAGCCGCATCTGAATGTGGGCACCATGGGGCACATCGACCACGGGAAGACCACCCTCACTGCGGCGATCACCAAATACTGCGCCCTGCGCGGCTGGGGTC
>JALSPT010000003.1 GCA_026985785.1 Anaerolineales bacterium | reverse complement strand
GGATTGGACATCAATCAGATGTTGATGGCGGTGGTTGCTCTGGGCGCGATGGCCGCGCTGGCATGGCGACACAGGCCAGGCGCGCCGCAACCGGCGCCTGCGACTGCGGACAAGGGGAAGCGCCGCCGTCGGCGACGGTAGCAAGGGTGCCCGATGATATTGGCGGAACGGTTGGCGAAACGGTTCGATGACTTGTGGGCGGTCACCGATTTTAGCCTGGAGGTCAGGCCGGGGGAGGTGGTGGCCGTGCTGGGGCCCAACGGGGCCGGCAAGACGACCACCGTGCGGATGTTGGTTTCGATTTTGCAGCCGACGCGCGGGCGCGCGGTGGTGGCCGGGTACGACACTTCCTCCCATGGCCTGGAAGTGCGGCGACGGGTGGGCGTGCTGACCGAGCAGCACGGCCTTTATCTCCGCATGCCGGCCTATGACTATCTGGATTTCTTTGGGCGGGTGTACGGCTTGGACGACGCCACCCGTGCCGAGCGCATTCGGCATTGGATGACCTATTTTGGGCTGTGGGAAGCGCGTGCGCGTCGGATCGGCACCTATTCCAAAGGAATGCAGCAAAAACTGGCGCTGGCGCGGGCTTTGCTGCACGAGCCGCCGGTTTTGCTGCTGGATGAGCCGACTTCGGCCATGGACCCGGAGAGCGCCCGCCTGGTGCGGGAGGCAATTCAGGGGCTGCGCTCCGAGGAGCGGGCGATTTTGCTCTGCACGCACAATTTGCAAGAAGCAGAGATGCTGGCCGATCGCATTGCCATCATGACTGCCGGACGGGTGGCGGCGGTGGGAACCCCGCGTGCGTTGAAGGATGCCTGGTTGGGAGCACCTATCTTCGCCGTTCACCTCACGCGTTCGGTGGAAGGTGACCTGCCGCCGATGCCGCCTTCGGTCGAGGTGGTGGCGGCGCAGGGGCGCGAGGTGCGTGTCCGCTCCCCCCGTTGGGAAGAGGACAATCCCCGCGTGGCAGCCGCTTTGATGGCCGCGGGGTACGGCATTGTGCGTTTCGAGGAGGAGCCGCGGCGTCTCGAAGAGGTGTATTTGCGGGTCATGGCGCATGAGGTGGCAGATGGGAACTGATTGGTGGCGTGGAGCGTGGTTGATTGCCCAGCGCGAAGTGCGCGATCAGGTGCGTGATTGGCGCATCGTTTTGCCGGTGGTGGGCTTTACGCTGTTCTTCCCCTTGTTGATGAACTTCACAGCCCAGCAATTGGTGCATTTCGTCGCCCGCTTTGGCGCTCACATCGTGGCCGAGCGGATGTTCCCGTTTTTGATGATGGTGGTGGGTTTTTTCCCTTCTTCCATTTCGCTGGTCGTGGCGTTGGAGAGTTTCGTGGGCGAGCGCGAACGGCGCACCATCGAGCCGTTGCTGGCCGCGCCGCTGACCGATGCACAACTGTACGTAGGCAAACTTATCGCGGTCCTGTTTCTGCCGTTGACGGTGAGTTATCTCGGCGTGTTGTTGTATGTGGGGGGGCTCCACTTTACGGTGGGATGGCATCCTGCGGCGTTGTTGCTGGGCATGGTGTTGCTGCTGACCACCGTCCAGGCGGTGGTGATGGTGTGCGCCGCGGTGGTGATCTCCACGCAGGCCACCTCGGTGCGCTCGGCCAATCTGCTGGCCTCGCTCATCATCGTGCCGGTGGCGCTGCTGTTGCAGTGGGAAAGTCTGATGATGTTTTGGCGGCGCTACAACGTCCTTTGGGTGACGGTAGCAGGTTTGGCGGTGTTGGCGGTGTTCACCTCGCGCCTGGGGCTGGCGCACTTCAACCGGGAGAATCTGTTGGGGCGGGATATCGACGTCCTCAATGTGCGCTGGCTGTGGCAGCAGTTTTGGGGGGCGTTTCGCGGTGAGGCTACCTCGGTGGGGGCGTGGTATCGAGAGGTGTGGCAGCAGGATATTCTTACTTTGGGATGGCCATTGCTTCTCTCGGTGATGTTGCTGCTTGTGGCGGGGGGGATTGGGGCGATGTGGGTCGCGCGCCTGCCGTTGCCCCCGGTGCCGCATACTTCTTTGGAGGAACTGCGCGCTTCGTGGCAGGGCGGGGACGTGCTGGGTGTCCCCTTGGTGGGCTGGCAAGGGACGTTTGCCGTCTGGTGGCACAACGTGCGGGCGATGTTGTTGGCCGCGCTGGGGGCGGCGTTTTCGTTTGGCGTGGTGGGCGTGGTGGTGCCCATGCTGCCCTATGCGGTCATCGGCGGCGCGCTGGCCTGGTTTGCTCGCGGCGGGTGGATCCCTCCGCTGGTTGGCTTTGTAGCGATGGTGTTGCCTCACGGCATAGTAGAAATCCCGGCCACGGCGTTGTTCATGGCGGCCACGTTGCGGCTGGGCGCGGCGCTGGCTGCTCCCCATCGGACGGAAACGCTGGGCGTGATCTGGCTGCGGGTGTGGGGGCGCTGGTGGCGGGTGTTCTTGGGCTTCGTGGTGCCCCTGATGGGGCTGGCCGCGGTGTTGGAGACCCATCTCACGCCCCGCGTGGTGGCGTGGCTGTTGTTTTGAGGCCGGAATGGGAAGCACGATGTTGCCGTACTCGCGTCTGCATGGGGTGTTGTTGCTTGGTGTGGCTGTGTTGGGGCTTGGTTGGATCGTGTTGACGCGTGCCCCTGCCGACCAGCCGCAGGGAGGCCCCCCACCTGCACCTCGCGAAGGGTTCCGCGCCCCGGATTTCACCTTGCAAACCCTGGATGGGCGTTCGGTGACCCTGAGCGCCCTGCGTGGCAAAGTGGTGCTGCTCAATTTCTGGGCGACGTGGTGCAGCCCTTGCAAAGCCGAAATGCCCGCCCTGCAGCGAGTGTACGCCGATGAGGAATCCCGCGGGTTGGTGGTGCTGGCCGTCACCGTGGAGCGAGACGCGGCGGCCATAGATGCTTTCGCCCGGCAGTACGGTCTCACTTTCACCATCTTGCGCGACCCTCAGGCTAAGGTGAGCGTCGCATACCGTGTTCAGGGAACACCCACCACCTTTTTCATCGACCGGCGGGGGATCATCCGCTCGGTGGTGGTCGGCGGCCCGATGAGTGAAGGATTGATTCGCTCGAAAGTGGAGCCTTTGTTGCAGGAGACGCCCTGATGTTGCCTGCTGTTCATCTTGGCCCTTTGATGCTGCAACTGCCGGGGCTGGCGCTCTTGGCGGGGCTGTGGTTGGCGTTGGAGGCCTCCTCTCGGCAGGCGGCGCGCGTCCGCCTTTCGGGCGAGACGGTCACCAACCTGGTGTTTTGGGCGCTTCTCGGCGGTGTGGTGGCGGCGCGGCTGGGCTATGCCCTCCGCTTCCCGGGGGCTTTTCTCAAAGCCCCTTTGAGCCTCTTGGCGCTCAATCCGCAAACCCTGGATGTCGGCGGGGGCGTACTGGGTGGCTTGTTGGTGGCCTGGGCGTATGGTCAGCGCAAAGGGCTCCCCCTGCGCCCGACGCTGGACGCGCTGGCGCCCGGCTTGGTGGTGTTTGCGCTGTTTGTCGGCATCGCGCACGTCCTCAGCGGCGATGCGTACGGCGCGCCTACCCGCTTGCCGTGGGGCATCTCGCTGTGGGGTGCGAAGCGCCATCCCACGCAGTTTTATGAGGTCGGGCTCACAGCCGGGGCGCTGGGTGTGCTTTGGCGGCAGGCGCGTGCGCCCCGTGGGGATGGCACCCTGTTCCTTTGGGCGGTGGGCTTGCTGGCCGCGGTGCGCCTGTTCGTCGAGGCCTTTCGTGGCGACAGCGTGACGGTGCTCGGCGGTGTGCGGGTGGTTCAGGTGCTCGCCTGGCTGGTGCTGTTAGGAACGGTGTGGCTCTATCCCTTTTGGCGTCGTAAGCCCCCGCCGTCTTCTCCGCGCCCCCACGCCTGATTTTTTGAGTTCATTTCGTATAGCCGCAACATTCTCGCAGTCTTCCCGGTGCTCCTTACCCCGGCACCTCTCCTACCTCAAAAAGGTTTTCCCATGTCCCTCCCTGATTTCGTTGCCTCTGCCCGCAAGCACGGCCTGGTCCTCCACGACGACCCGGTCTCTCGCTATCTTTACAGCACCGACGCTTCCATTTACCAGATTCAACCCCTGGCGGTGGGCTTCCCGCGCGATGAGGATGACCTGGTGGCCTTCGTCACGCTGGCGGCGGAGCACGGCGTGCCGCTGCTGCCGCGCGGGGCGGGCTCCAGCCTGGCGGGGCAGGCGGTGGGCGAAGCGGTGGTGCTCGACCTTTCTCGTCACCTCGACCGCTTGATTGCCCTCGACCCCGAAGCCCGCACGGCCACGGTTCAGGCTGGCCTCGTGCTGCGTGACCTGAACGCTGCGGCTGCTGCCCACGGCCTGCAATTTGGCCCCGATCCGGCCTCCGCGGAGCGGGCGACCATGGGCGGCGTGTTGGGCAACAACGCGACCGGCGCGCATTCCATCGTCTATGGCATGGCCGTCGACCATTTGCTGAGCGCCGAGGTGGTCTTTGCCGATGGCTCGGTGGGCGAACTGGCCCCTCTTCCCCCCGACGCCGCGCCCGGCAACCCAACCGTGGCGCGCCTTCTTCGCATAGCCAATCGCCTCCGCGAGAGGGAAACGGCGGAAAGCCTCAAGCAAGATTGGCCGCATGTCTGGCGGCGGGCTTCGGGGTACAGCGTCAATTACTTACTCCCTTGGGCGCCTGCCCGCCCGCCCCGCTGGTTCTCCCTCGATCTGCCCTACCCGCCTTTCCCGCCCGATCAGGTGCCCTTGCAGGCGCTTTTGGCCGGTTCTGAAGGCACATTGGCGGTTATTCGCCGCGCTACGGTGCGGCTTGTGCCGCAACCAAAATATCATGCCCTGGTGATTTTGCCTTATCCCGATGTCCCCGCGGCTTGCGACGATGTGCCGCGTCTGCTGGCGTTTTCCCCTTCGGCGGTTGAACTGTTGCCGCGCCGCATTTGGGAAGCCGCTCGCGCCGTGCCCGCTTATGCTTCCCTGGTGGATTTCCTGCCCCCTGACGAACCGGCGGCCATCCTCATTGTGGAGTTTGCGGGCGATGACCGGCGCTTGGTTCAGGCGCAGGCGCGCGCCCTCAGCCGGGAAGGCGTCGTGTTGCTGGACGAGGAAGCCCAAGCCCATGTCTGGAAGGTGCGCAAGGTGGGCTTGGGGCTGTTGATGTCTCAACCGGGCGACACCAAGCCGATTTCTTTCATGGAAGACATCACCGTGCCGGTGGAGCACCTCGGCGCGTTCGTGCGCACCGTCGAGGGCATCATGCGGGAATTCGGCACCGAGGCGGAATTTTATGCCCATGCCTCGGCGGGATGCCTGCACATCCGCCCGGCGCTCAATTTGAAAGATGCTCGCGACCGGGGTAAATTGCGCGCTCTGGCGCAGGCGGCGATGGAGGCCGGTATCCGCCTTGGCGGGGTGCCCAGCGGGGAACACGGCGACGGCCTGGCGCGCAGCGAGTTTCTGGAAGGTGCTTTTGGGCCGCGGGTGATGGCGCTCTTCCGCGAAATCAAGGCCGCGGCCGACCCACAAAACCTGCTCAACCCCGGCAAAATCGTAGATGCGCCCCGTATGGACGCCCATTTGCGCTATGGCGACGACTACCGCCCGCAGGGGTGGACGCCGGTGCTGGATTTTTCCGCCAGCGGTGGGCTGGTCGGCGCGGTGGAGATGTGCAACGGCGCGGGGGTGTGCCGCAAGAGCGATGGCCTGATGTGCCCCACCTTTCAGGCCACGCGCGAGGAAGACAAATTGACGCGCGGCCGCGCCAATCTGTTGCGAGCGATGATGGCTGGGCACCTGCCGCAGGCCGAAGAGGCTGCCTATCGTGCGTTGGATTTGTGTGTGGCCTGCAAAGGGTGCCGGGCAGAGTGCCCTTCCGGCGTGGACATGGCGAAACTCAAATACGAGTTTTTGCATCATTAC
>JALSPT010000002.1 GCA_026985785.1 Anaerolineales bacterium | reverse complement strand
GGATGGCGGCTTTGCCGGTGACGGTGCGGACGCTGTTGATGTGGACGGCGCGGTCGGTGTAGAGCGCGACGACCGCATCGGGGTTGTGGGTGTTGAGCGCGGCGATGAATTTTTCGGTGATGTCTTGCGGCGGCGGCGGTGGCGGGGGAGGTGGTGCGCCGCCGGGCCAATCGAAATCCGCAATGGCTTGCCAGATGCTGGGGTCAAGCTCGCGGGTGAAGTGCCATTCCCAGAAATTGACGGCATGCACGCCAAGCCGCCGGGCGGTGGACATGAATTCGGTGATTTCGGAGGCTGAAGGCACCCAAGTGCCGTATTTGTAGGCCGAGCCAGCAGCCAGCAGAGGTTGGTCTGGGTACATGGCGCGAAATTCACGCACGGTGCGGGTGAGTTGGGCTGCCGGGTTGTGGGCGGTAATCCAGTATACCTGGGGGAGGTTGAAGTCGCACTGGTCGAGGAACTGCCGCCAGGGGAAGCCGGGGTGATAACTGGGGAAGCGGAACGAACTCAGGCCGATAAGGACGTCGGAAGGCATCTCCTGGCGTAGCGTGTTCATAAAAGTTTCTGCTTTGGCAGCCATGCCGTCGGCCTCGAATTCCACCTCGGCGTCGATGACGTACCCCGTTAGGCCCAATTGACGCGTCCGCCGGGCGGCCACGCGAGCCTCTTCTACCGGATCGCGCCCGTAGATGTAATGCCATCCCCATACGGTGATGCCTTTGGCTTTGAGCGCGCTGACCAGCGGCGGCACCAAGTCGCGGTGGTGGTCCCAGTCGTAGTTGTAGATGCCCCCGTCGTCGGCAATCTTGACCAGAATGTGCGACAACCCGGCTTCCGCCGCGACGTTGGCAATGGCTTGAGGGTTGCCGCCCTCGCAGCGGTAGATTTTCCAGATGAACATGCCTTTCCCGCTCAGCATGAAAACCTCCTTTGTGGGGGGAAACGGGCGGGGTATGTTTTAGTGTAGCATATTTTTACAGGGATGAGGGGCATGGTGGCGGGGACGTTTTATCCTTGCTTCGCCAGACTGCCGTCTAACCCCAGATCCGGGGCGATGCGCTTCATGGCTTCGATGACGTTGCCGACGTGCTCCCACAGGTCGATACCCAGTTCTTCTGCGCCTTTACGGATCGCTTCACGGTCGGCGCCTGCGGCGAAGGATTTGTCCTTCCATTTTTTCTTCACCGATTTGACCTTGAGGTCGTAAAGCGATTTCGAAGGGCGCACCAGCGCCACGGCGGTAATCAGGCCGGTGATTTCATCGCAGGCGTAGAGGGCATGTTCCATCAGCGTCGTGCGGGGGATGCCGGTGTGGTCGGCGTGGGTGAGGATGGCGTGGACGATTTCCTCCGGCACCCCGCGCTCGCGCAGGATGGGGGCTCCCGCGGTTGGGTGTTCTTCCAGGGTGGGGTGAATTTCCCAATCGAAGTCGTGCAGTAGGCCGGTGATGCCCCATTTTTCCACATCTTCGCCAAATTTTTCGGCGTAGAAGCGCATGGCGGCTTCCACGGCCAGCATGTGGCGGCGCAGATTGGGGCTTTGTACGAATTCGTGAACGATGTCGAGGGCTTGTTGTCGGGTGATCATGGGGTGTCCTCCGGAAAGATGGGTTCATAGCGCCCTAAAACGGGCTGGGGATGGATGAGGTGCAGGTCGAGCAAGGCGCGTGCCGAAGCCAGGATTTCACGCAGGTTCCAGTAGAGGTAAGGGCCAGTGGGGTAACGGCGTCGATCGGCGGGAACGCCCACGGCGTCGATGCCCAGCGCGCGGCAGGTGTAGATCGCGCGGGGGAGGTGGAAACGTTGGGTGACCAGGATGGCCTGGCGGATGCCGAAGATGGCCTTTGCTCGATAGCAGGTATCGTAAGTGCGGCGTCCGGCGTAGTCCAACACGATGGCCTCTTCGGGCACGCCGAGGCTGAGGGCGTAGTGTTTCATCGCCCCCGGCTCGTTGTAGTTCACGAAGCGGTTATCTCCGCTGAAGAGCAATTTTTGTGCCTTCCCCTGGAAGTAAAGGTCGGCGGCGGTGGCGACCCGATCGCGCAGCACCGGCGTAGGCGAGCCATCGCGCCATAAGCCTGCGCCAAACACTATTGCCACGCGAGAGGGTGACACCTTCTCAGTGGTGGTGGTGTATGGGGCGCTGCGCCAGTGCAACCAGCCCCATGCCAGGATCGGCAGGCCGGCGCTCAGGAGGGTAAGGAGCAAGAGCCAACGTGCCATCACGAGTAACCTGCGTCGCATTGTGGCGATTATACCACTGGCGCGCCCAGCCCCTCCGGCGAGGGAGGGGCTGGGGGGCGGAATCTGTTGACGGGGGTGTAAAGTGGCGCTACACCATCTTTTCGCGAATGCTGGCACTGACGAAATCGAGGGTAGCCACGGTGATAGTAATCAGCCACACGGCCAGCCCTGCCTGTTCATACTGGAACTGGTGAATCCATTGGATGAGCAGGAAGCCGATGCCTCCGCCACCGACCAGGCCAATGATGGTGGACATGCGGACGTTGATGTCCCAGCGGTAGAGGGTAAAGGCGGTGAAGGGTGGCAGCACCTGCGGCACCACGGCGTAGACGATGGTTTGCAGGCGGGTGGCACCAGTGGCTTGTAGGGCTTCGATCGGGCCGGGGTCGATGCTCTCGATGGCTTCGGAATACAGTTTGCCTAAAGCGGCTACGGAGTGGATAGTGAGGGCGATGAAACCGGCAAACGGTCCAGGGCCGACCCAAATCACGCCCATGATGGCCCAGATGAGCGGTTCAATGGAGCGTCCGATGTTGAGCGTCAGCCGCACGGCGGCGTACACCATTTGGCCGATGGGGATCTTGCTGCTGGTGCCCAAGCGCCAGGCCCAAAATGCGCCCAGTGCCGCGCCCAGTGCTGCTCCAAGCAATGCTGTATGGGGGGCGGCTGTCAGCGCGCCTTCTGCCCCCCGGGTGATGCCTAAGATGCCGTGGGCGTAGCCAATGCCCAGGGCGTAGCCCACCCCCGCGCCGATGAGGGCCATGCCCGCGATGCCAATGGCCAGCGAGAGCCCGGCGGGTAAACGCTCGGCGGCGGAATCCAGCGCGCGGCTGAGCAGGCGGTAAGCGAGAATGGCCAACCCCAGCACCAGCACGACGTACACCGAGAAGGTGAGAATGGGCGCTTTTTCCAGCCCCCCAAACATTGGCGTCAGCCAGTCGCCGACAAGTTTGCCGAGGTAGGCACCTCCTACCAGCCCGATGACGCCGCCCACGAAACCTTGTGTGGTAGTGTGCAGCGTGTTCATCAGATTGCGCGCCGCCAGGAAGGAGAGCGGCACGCTCAGCACGATGCCCACCGCGGTGGCCATCAGCCCCATCATGATGCTTTCCAGCATCGCCTGGAGGGCGAGTTTCATCTCCTTGCTCAGTTTGCCGGTGAACTGTGCCGCGCCACGTTGGACGACCCGCAGGGTGTGGATTTGGGGCCCTTGGGCGAAGGTGGGGATGGTGACGTCGGGGATGTAGAGTTTGGTGCTGAAGGTGCCGTCGGGGCCGGTTTGGATGTCGGTGGGGCCAAAGCCGCGCGGTGTGAAGGCGTTGCCGATGGGGTTTTCCCAGAGGATGTGTACTTTTTTGTTGGGTACAAACCCGCCGCCGCGGATGGTCAATTGGGTGCCGTAGGTCAACTTGCCTTTGCTGTCGCGCTTGCTGAGGTTGCCGCAGGTAGGGGTGACGACAACCCATGGTTTGCCTTCTTGAGGCTGGTTGACGGCTGGCGGTTTGGCGTCGGGAGGGCAAGGCGCCTGGACTTTGGCCTCGGCCACCAGTTGCGATTCGGAGTAGTCGAAGGCCACTTTCCACGGCCATACGATCCGGCTGAGGATGACGCCGGTGTCTTTGTATTCCCGAATGGCTTTTTCGGGGTTGATCTGGACGATGCGGGTGCCGAGGATCAAAATGCCGACGATGAGCAGCAGGTAGAAAGGGGTGGTGTTGGGGGCGCGTTCTTTGCCGCGTACAAAGGCAGCATCGTAAACGCTCCACGCCCAAATAGCCGCTACCACGATGGCGGTCAGTAGCGAAGTCAGGGCGTAGAGTTTTTTGGCGGCCTCGCCGGTGACCACGGTATCGACCATGGCGGGGGCAGCAATGGCGACCACGATGATGGCAAAGAGGGCGAATGCCGGCGTGGCGGCGTTGCGCCCGAACTCGCTGCGCAAAGCGTAGCGCCGAGCCAGCCAGTAAATTGCCAACAGGAACACTACCAACGCGGCGGCTTCGAGCAAGAAGCGCAGGTAGACGTGGAAACTCAGGCTGTAATCGGGGTAGCGGGGGCGCTGAGCCGAGGCGAAAATGGCCAGTCCGCTGAGGGTGACTACGCTCAGCAGGATGTAAAAGCCGCGAGTGAGCGCACCACCCACGGCTTGGCCAAGGCCAGGTAGTAGCAGGGAGAGGAGGGCTTGAAGCCAGGATGGTCGGAGCGTGGAGGAGTTGGGTTCTGGGGTCATGCTGACTCCTTTGACAACCTGGGGCTTGATGGAGAAAAGGCGTCAGCCACCAACGCTCAAGCGCTGGGCTTCTTGACCGTAGATGTGTTTGAATTCTTCATCGGTGATGTTGCGGATTTTCGTGCGGTTGCCTTCGTACACCAGGCGGCCATCCCGCAGGCCGATGACTTTGGTGGCATACCGTTGCACCAAGTCCAGGTAATGCAGGCTGCAAAGCACGGTGATGTTTTGTTCTTGGTTGAGTTTTTCCAGGTAACCCAGGATGGAATGCGCCAGCACGGGGTCGAGGCTGGCAACCGGTTCGTCGGCGAGGATCATTTTGGGGTCTTGCATCAAGGCGCGAGCGATGCCAACGCGCTGTTTTTGGCCACCGCTGAGCGCATCGGCGCGGTTGTTGGCTTTGTCGGCGATCCCCACCCGTTCCAGGGCTGTGAGTGCTCGGCGTTTTTCTGCTTCGGGGAAGTAGTTGATCAGGCTCCACCACGAGGGCAGGTAGCCCAGGCGCCCGGTGAGCACGTTGGTGAGCACGCTGGAGCGGTCGACCAGGTTGAAATGTTGGAATATCATGCCGATTTCCCGCCGAACCTGGCGCATTTCGTTTTCGCTGGCCTGGGTAATATCTCTGCCGTTCCAGATGATGCGCCCTTCAGTGGGCTCGATCAAGCGGTTGATGCACCGTAGGAGGGTGGATTTGCCTGAGCCGCTCAGGCCAATGATGACCAGAAATTCGCCGTCCTCGACGGTGAAACTGACGTCTTTGAGGGCGACGGTGCCGTCTTCGTAAACTTTGGTGAGGTGTTCTACAACCAGCATAAAAGCCCTCGCAATGGGAACTGGTCAGGATGGGGGTAAAAAACACGGCGAGGGGAAAACGATCCCCTCGCCGTAAGCGGGCGATGGTGGTTTACTTGCTCAAGTCTTCGATGCTCATACCGGCAGCCTCGAGTGCCTGGCGGAAGCCATCGTAGAATGAGTCGTCCACTTTTTCCAGGCCCTGCCAGGAGAACAGGCCCTTGAGCATGGCTTTGCCCTCGTCGCTGTCGTTGAGGGTCAGGAGGGCATTCACGATCTTGTCCCGCAATTCAGGCGGGAAATCGGGACGGAAGGAGATGTTGTCGTTGGGGATGGGCGGGGAAGTGGCGATGACTACGACTTTGTCGTTGACGTCGGGGTAGTCTTTGGCCACCAGCACGCGGGCATCCTGGAAGGTGGCGCCGGCGTCGCAGTCGCCGTTGTACACGGCCAGTACCGTGGCGTCATGTTGCCCTGTGTCCACGATTTGCTTCAGGTCTTTGTCAGGGTCAATCCCGGCGCCCAGCATCATCAGTTTGGGCATCACCCAACCGGAGGTGGATTCGGGGTCGGGGCGGCAGAAGGTCTTGC
>JALSPT010000001.1 GCA_026985785.1 Anaerolineales bacterium | reverse complement strand
TTTTTTGCGCCAGACCTTGCCTTTGGAAAGCATGGTGGTTATAATGTAGCCCAACATGCGAGAAATTAGCGGAGCAGAGATGCTTGGCGAGCGCTTGAGAGCGAAAAGTCTCATGGCGCTTGCTTTTGTGTGTCTATAGCACAAAAGCATTGCCGGAATTGCCAGGGGGCCACTGGCCATCGACCTGTGCTTGCCGCTGTGATTCAGGAGGCTGTGCGTGGAAACAAAAGATTTGCTTGCCCTGCGTATCCGTCTGGCGTCCCCCGAAACCATCCTTAGTTGGTCGCACGGCGAAGTCCGCAAACCGGAGACCATCAACTACCGCCGCTTGCGCCCGGAAAAAGACGGCCTGTTCTGCGAGGTCATCTTTGGGCCGACGCGCGACTGGCAATGCGCCTGCGGCAAATACCGCAACAAGCGCTATGCGGGCATTACCTGCGACAAATGCGGGGTAGAAATTACCAAGTCCAGCGTGCGCCGCGAGCGCATGGGGCACATTACCCTTGCTGCGCCGGTAGCGCATATCTGGTACACCCGCCGGGTGCCTTCGTTCATCGGTTTGTTGCTCGATATTTCCCGCCGCAACCTGGAGCGGGTGTTGTACTTTGCCCAGTACATGGTGACTTATGTGGACGAGGAGGCGCGCAAGCGAGCCCTTGAGCGCCTGGAGAAAGAGGTCGCGGAAGAAGAGCGCGAAGCCAAAACGCGTATCAACGCCCGCATCGCCAAACTCAACACCCAAAAACAGCAGCAACTTGCGGCGCTGGAAGAACGCAAGCAAGCGCTGGATGAATCTTACAACGAGCAGGTGGCTGCCCAACTGGAACCTATCGTCGACGAAGGGCGACGGCTGGAAAGCGAATTGCAGGATTTAGTGGGTAAGCCTGCCCCAAGGGACATGCGTTTTGGCGCCACCGACCGCCTGGTGGTGGCCGCGGGCGAGGTGGTGAGTACGACGCACCTTTCCCGTGTGCAGGAGATCGTCAAAGAGAGCCTAGAAGCCATCGAGGAGCGCCTTAAAGGCGCGCGGGAAGAGGAAGAAGCCCGTCTGAACGCCGAGATTGAGCGTATTCAGGCCGAAACGGCGGAGAAAGTGGCCGCCCTCCAGGCCGAGGCTGAGGATCAGGCGGTCTCCCAGAGCAGTGAGCAGCTGCGCCTGCGGGATGAGTTGCTGGATCTGCGGCCGCTTACTTTCATGAGCGAAGCCCGTTATCGCGAACTGAAGTCCCGCTGGGGCGGCGTCTTTCGTGCCGATATGGGCGCGGAGGCGTTTCTCGACGTCTTGCGGCGTCTTGACTTGGACAAGTTGGCCGAGGAACTGTGGCATGAAATCCGTACGACCAAGAGCAAGCAGAAGCGCAAGAAGGCCATCAAACGGCTGAAGATCGTGGAGGCTTTTCGCCGCTCGGGCAACCGCCCTGAGTGGATGATTTTGACCGTGCTGCCGGTCATTCCGCCCGATCTGCGCCCGATGGTGCAACTCGATGGCGGGCGCTTTGCCACCTCGGACCTCAACGACCTTTATCGCCGTGTGATCAACCGCAACAATCGCCTGAAGCGGCTGTTGGAACTGGGCGCGCCCGACGTCATCGTGCGCAACGAAAAGCGCATGTTGCAAGAAGCGGTCGATTCCCTGATTGACAACTCGCAGCGCGGCAAGGCGCTCTCCCGCCGTGGGCGGCGCGAACTCAAATCCCTGAGCGATATGCTCAAAGGCAAGAAGGGGCGCTTCCGCCGCAACCTGTTGGGCAAGCGCGTCGACTATTCTGGTCGTTCGGTCATCGTAGTCGGCCCGCGGCTCAAATTACACCAGTGCGGCCTGCCAAAGACCATGGCACTGGAACTCTACCGCCCCTTTGTCATCGCCCGCCTGGTGAAGCACAATTACACCACCAATATCAAAGGCGCCAAACGTCTCATCGAGCGCAACCGCCCCGAGGTGTGGGAGGTGTTGGAAGAGGTCATCAAAGAGCGCCCGGTGATGCTCAACCGCGCCCCCACGCTGCACCGCCTGAGCATTCAGGCTTTCGAGCCGGTGTTGATCGAAGGGCAGGCCATCCAACTGCATCCCTTGGTGTGTACGGCCTTCAACGCCGACTTCGACGGCGACCAGATGGCCGTCCATGTGCCGCTTTCCAACAAAGCGGTGCAGGAAGCACGGGAATTGATGTTGTCTTCCCGCAACCTGCTCAAGCCTGCTGATGGCGAACCCATCATCAGCCCTTCCAAGGATATGGTATTGGGCGTGTACTATCTCACCATGGAAGAGCCGTTCCCCCTCAAAGGCGACGGGATGGTCTTCGGCAGTATGGACGAGGTGGAATTGGCCTACAGCCTCAAGCAGGTGCACATCCATGCCAAAATCCGCCTCCGCACCACCACATGGTTCGACGAAAACGGCGAGCGGATGGAGAAACCGGAAACACGCGTCATCGAGACCACGGTGGGGCGGGTGCTGTTCAACCGCATTTTGCCGGAGTCGCTGCGCTTCCTCAACCGCCTGCTCGACAAAGGCGGCATCAAAGAGGTCATGGCCATGGTGTACGAAGTGGGCGGCGAAGAGGTTACCGTGGACGTCGCCGACAAGGTGAAAGACATTGGTTTTGCCTATGCTACCCGCTCGGGCGTCAGTATGGCAATCGGCGACATCCATGTGCCCCAAGGCAAGGAAGAAATCATTGCCAAAGCCCACGACGAGGTGGATGCGGTAGAGCGGGCTTACCGGCGTGGTTTGCTCACTGAGCAGGAGAAGGATGAACAGATCATCGCCATCTGGCAAAAGGCAACCGAAGAAGTGCGCGAACTGGTGAAGCAGGAACTTGATCCCATCAACGATCTGGCAGTGATGGCACTTTCGGGCGCCACCAAGGGTGGTTACGGCACCTTGTCCCAACTGGCAGGGATGCGCGGCATGATGGCCGACCCAGCGGGGCGCATTATCCCTCTGCCTGTGCGTTCCAATTTCCGTGAGGGGTTGACGACGCTGGAGTACTTCATTTCCACCCACGGTTCCCGCAAAGGGCTGGCTGATACGGCCTTGCGCACTGCCGATGCTGGCTACCTTACCCGCCGCCTGGTGGACGTGGTGCAGGACGTCATCATCACCGCCGAAGATTGTGGTACGGAAGACTACCTCACCGTCCGGCGAGACGACAACGTCGGTAACCAAACGATGGGGCAGCGCATCTGGTCACGCGTGGCTGCCGAGAACATCGTCGATCCCGAGACCGGCGAAGTGATTGTGGAGAAAGGCGAGATCATCGAGCGCCGTCACGTCAGCCGCATCATGGAGGCTAACATCCCTGAAGTCAAGGTGCGCTCGCCGCTGACCTGCCAGTTGCCGCACGGTGTGTGCGCCAAGTGCTACGGCATGGATCTGGGGCGTGGTCGGCTGGTGGAATTGGGCACCGCGGTTGGCATCATTGCGGCCCAATCTATCGGTGAGCCGGGCACCCAGTTGACCTTGCGCACTTTCCACACCGGTGGTGTGGCTTCGGAAAGCGACATTACCACCGGTTTGCCCCGTGTAGAGGAAATCTTCGAAGCCCGCAAAACGCCGAAGGGCGAGGCTGTGGTGGCCGAAATCAGTGGCGTGGTACGCATTGTGGATTCGGAACGCTACGAAGACCAGCGGGTGGCGCGCATCGAGCACAGTGAGATGGTGCATGAGCCGTATCTCATCCCCGAGGGCTTCGAGATTGTGGTGGAAGATGCTACCGAGGTGAAGAAAGGTGATGTGCTGGCACGCAACGCCGAAGGCGAAGAGATTGTGGCGCAGAAATCGGGGCGTGTGCGTATCGAAGATGGCAAGGTGATCGTCTCGCACGAGGAAAAGGAGGTCGTGGAAATCGGCATCCCAACGGGGGCGCGCATCGTGGTGAAGGATGGCGAGCACGTCGAAGCAGGCCAGCCGATTACCGAGGGCTCGCTCAACCCTCACAAGATTTTGCGCATCCAGGGACGCCATGCGGTTCAGGTGTATCTGCTTTCCGAAGTGCAGGAAGTGTATCGCTCCCAGGGCCAGAACATCCACGACAAACACTTTGAGATCATCATCCGCCAGATGCTGTCGCGTGTCAAGGTCACGCATCCGGGCGATACGGAGTACCTCCCCGGCGACCTGGTGAACCGGGTGCGGTTGCTGCATCTCAATGAGAAACTGCGTGCCAGCGGCAAGCGCCCGGCTAAGTTCAAAGAAGTGCTGCTGGGTATTACCAAGGCGGCATTGAATACGGATTCGTTCCTCTCTGCGGCTTCGTTCCAGCACACCATTCGCGTGCTGGCTGAGGCGGCCATCGCGGGGAAGGAAGACCCCCTGGTTGGGTTGAAGGAAAACGTCATCATTGGCAAACTCATCCCGGCGGGGACGGGCTTTTCGCCGGAGCGGTTTGCCAAGGTGCTGCGGCTGGACGATGAGGAAGAAGAGGCGCCGCCGACCTCTGCCGCAGCGGAAGAGGGCAACGGCCACGGCGAGGGCGACGAACAGGAGGCAGGCAGTGTGCAGGATTTGCCTCTGGCCGATGCCCCTGCGGCTTCGGCAGAAGAGACGGAAGAGTCACTGCCGCCTGTGGCTGATTAGCGCCCGATGGGGGTGGCTACCAGTAAAACATCAACGGAGGCCGAAAAACTCGGCCTCCGTTTTCGTTGGGTGCGTGTGGGAGAAATTCGCTCCTCAGACTATTTCGTTCTCCGTCTCTGAGGCTTTTTCTTTCGGCCATACGGCCAGTTCCAGGGTCAGTCGTTCGAAATAACTGTTCTCGGGCAGCGCGTCGTTTCCATAGGCCATATCGACCACGCGAGCGATGAGTTGCAGTTGGGCAGTTTCCAGCACGATTTCTTCGCCCGGCTTGGCCATGACTGGATCGCCTTTGGCGGCCAGACGTTTGCGGGTTTCCTCATCGTTGTAAGCGTGCTCGCTCATTAGCACTTTGGTGACCGTTTGAATGTCGTTCTTGTCGAACAGCCACACCTCGAAAGCCGTCACGCGCTTGGGTTCGCCCACGCCGATGGTGTCGGTGATGCCCACGCCGCACTCGCCCAGAAATTCGCCGTTGGGGGCGTCGATGCTGAAAGAGTCGTCGAACAAGTCGTCCCCGTGGACATAGGTGGTCATGAATTGGGAGATGGGGGGGGCCCGCCCTTCGGCCTCGAAGTCTGTGGCCTCTGCTGCCTGGGTCATCGCGCGGGCGCGCTGGGCAGCGGTGACGGGCGGCTTGGCCACCTGCCGGTTGCGATAGAAGAGGACCGCGGCGGCTGCAATCAGCGCCAACAGGCTGATGCCGCAGAGGATGGATATCAAGCGGAAGGCGATGCTGCGTTTGGCAGGCGGTCGGGCGGCGGGCGTGGGCGTGAGCAGCAGTTCGTTGATCACGGCGGTCCCCGTTTGGGCTGCTTGCCCGCCGCCTGCTTCGGGCGTGCCGACAGGTTGAGGTGGCTTCTTTGTGCCTGCGGGCATACCAGCCAAGGAAACACCCACTGCCTGCGCAAAGTCGCTGATGGTCATCACGCTGAGGCCGCTCGGCGGTTTTTTGGCCAGGCTCTCCAGCAGCGAAGGGCCGTATTCCCCTAATGCCTGGAAGCGCTTTTGGGCGGTTTCTTTGTCACCGGTGAGGCCGTAGGCTTCGACGGCCATTTGCAGGTAAGCCTGGCGATAGTCGGGGCGAAGGTCGGCGGGGGAGGCGTCTTTCCATTTGACCGGCCACAGCCACCACCCCAGCACCACCAGGCCAAAGAACAAGCCGACAATGAAGGCCACGCCGGCAGCGATGGCGGTGTCTTTCCACGGAGACGGGTTAGCCTGTGTGAGTTTGTTCATGTGTACCACTCCTCAGATGCGATGCCCTGATTTGCTCGGTGTTGGGCTTGCCCACCATG